>JAPFFX010000205.1 GCA_026645375.1 Citricoccus sp. WCRC_4
TCCGGGCGGCCCGGACCGAGCGGGCCCGGGCGGCCGACGCCGGGCCCCGGCCCCGGACGCGCGGGACCCGCGCATGCTCGGGGACGTGTTCGGGCGGCTGGTGACGGACCGGGGATGGACCTCGCCCGTCGCCGTCGGGTCCGTGCTGTCCCGCTGGGACGAACTCGTGGGGGCGGACATCGCGCTGCACTGCCGTCCGGAGAGCTTCGAGAACGAGGTCGTGGCCGTCCGTTGCGACTCCACGGCCTGGGCCACCCAACTCAAGCTCCTCGCCCCCGCCCTGTTGCAGCGGTTCGAGCAGGCGCTGGGCCCGGGCATCGTGACCAGTCTCAAGGTCTCCGGCCCGGCCGCCCCGTCCTGGCGCAAGGGGCCCCGGGTGGTGCGGGGGCGCGGTCCGAGGGACACCTACGGATAGAACCCGTGGACGGCGATCTGAGGCTCTCATCACCCGGATGGCGGGCCGGGACCGGGAGACGGGATCCCGGGTGGACCGGAAGGCCTGTTCCGCGCGTCTGGCGGCATGTTCTGCCTTCCGGCACACCTGCAGATGGCCCCGGTGAGGGCCCTTCTGCAGTAGGATGTGAAGGACGTCCTGTCGATTCCGGTCCACCCGGACCCGGGCCCAGCCCGGGCCAGCATGCGGTGACGTCCAGATCAGTCCCCGAACCGAGGAGCCGTAGACGCCCGTGGCCGAAGAGAACAACGGCACTGACCAGAGCGGCACCCCGCAGGATCCCGCCGCGACCGGACCGGACGCGCAGGCCCAGGCTCCGGACGCCACCGCTTCGGAACCGCAGGCCATGTCCTCGGAGATCACTCAGGCCACCCGGAAGGTGGAGCACGAGTACGGCGCCGGGGACATCACGGTCCTCGAAGGACTCGAGGCCGTCCGCAAGCGGCCCGGCATGTACATCGGTTCGACCGGTCCCCGGGGCCTGCACCACCTGGTCTACGAGGTCGTGGACAACTCGGTGGACGAGGCCCTGGCCGGGTACTGCGACACCATCCACATCACCCTGCAGGCGGACGGCGGCGTCCGGGTCCAGGACAACGGGCGCGGTATCCCGGTGGACCTGCACCCCACCGAGGGCAAGCCCACCGTCGAGGTGGTCATGACCATCCTGCACGCCGGCGGCAAGTTCGGCGGTGGCGGTTATGCCGTCTCCGGCGGCCTGCACGGCGTGGGCATCTCCGTGGTGAACGCGCTGTCCGCGCGCGTGGACACCGAGATCCGGCGCCAGGGCCACGTCTGGCGGATGAGCTTCGCGAACGGGGGCGTGCCCCAGGGCGAGCTGGTCAAGGGTGAGGAGAGCGACGCCACCGGCACCACCCAGGTGTTCTACCCGGACCCGGACATCTTCGAGTCCGTGGTCTTCGACTTCGAGACGCTGCGCGCCCGGTTCCAGCAGATGGCCTTCCTCAACAAGGGCCTGCGCATCACGCTGACGGACGAGCGCCTGATCGAGACCAACGAGATCCAGCAGGACGAGATCGCCGGGGACCCGGACGGCGACGGCGTCCCGGACTCCGCCGCGGACGCGGAGACGGCGCAGGCAACGGCCACCATCGGCCACGAGCTGGAGACGCCGAGGAAGCGGACCGTCGACTACAAGTACGACCACGGCCTGCTGGACTATGTGGGGCACCTCAACGCCAACAAGAAGGTCGAGATGGTGCACGAGGACATCATCGCCTTCGAGACCGAGGACACCGACCGCAAGATGGCCGCGGAAGTGGCCATGCAGTGGACCACCGCCTACTCCGAGTCGGTGCACACCTACGCGAACACCATCAACACCCATGAGGGCGGCACCCACGAGGAGGGCTTCCGCGCCGCCCTGACCTCCCTGGTGAACCGGTACGCCCGGGACAAGGAACTGCTCAAGGCCAAGGACGAGAACCTCTCCGGCGACGACGTCCGGGAGGGCCTGACCGCGGTGCTGTCCATCAAGCTCTCCGAGCCGCAGTTCGAGGGGCAGACCAAGACCAAGCTGGGCAACTCCGAGGCCAAGGGCTTCATCCAGAAGATCGTCTCCGACCAGCTCGGGGACTGGCTCGAGCGCAACCCCGGCCCGGCCCGGGACATCATCCGCAAGGCGCAGCTGGCCTCGCAGGCCCGGATGGCCGCCCGCAAGGCGCGCGACAACGCCCGGCGCAAGTCTCCGCTGGAATCCTTCGGCATGCCGGGCAAGCTGGCCGACTGCTCGTCCAAGAACCCGGTCGAGTGCGAGGTCTACATCGTGGAGGGCGACTCGGCCGGCGGCTCGGCCAAGCAGGGCCGCAACCCCACCACCCAGGCCATCCTGCCGTTGCGCGGCAAGATCCTCAACGTGGAGCGGGCCCGTCTGGACCGCGCGCTGTCCAACGCCGAGATCCAGTCCATGATCACCGCGTTCGGCACCGGGATCGGTGAGGAATTCGACATCACCAAGCTGCGGTACCACAAGATCGTGCTCATGGCCGATGCGGACGTGGACGGCCAGCACATCACCACGTTGCTGCTGACGGTGCTGTTCCGCTACATGCGGCCGCTGATCGAGAACGGATTCGTGTTCCTGGCCCAGCCGCCGCTGTACCGGATCAAGTGGTCCAACGCCCCGCACGACTACGTCTTCTCGGACGAGGAGCGCGACCAGGCGGTCGCCGCCGGACTGGCCCGGGGCTGGCGGTACCCCAAGGACAACGGCATCCAGCGCTACAAGGGCCTGGGCGAGATGGACTACCAGGAGCTGTGGGACACCACCATGGACCCGGAGCACCGGACCCTGCTGCAGGTCACGATGGACGATGCCGCCGCGGCGGACGAGATCTTCTCGATGCTGATGGGCGAGGACGTGGAGTCCCGCCGGTCCTTCATCCAGCAGAACGCCAAGGACGTCCGCTTCCTGGACATCTGAGTCCTGCCCGACCCCTGACCCGGCGCCCGTGGGCGTGTCCGGAGAGCCGCCCGGCACCGGACCGCCCCGGCCCCACTGACGAGACCCGAGGACACCGCGCGTGACTGACGAGCAGAACCCCGAGAACCCCGAGAACACCATTCCCGACGCCGGCGCACCGGCGGGCGGGGACGTCCCGGTGATCACCCCGAACCTGGACGGCATCGACAAGGTCGAGCAGGTCGACCTGCAGACCGAGATGAAGCGGTCCTACCTCGACTACGCGATGGCCGTCATCGTCGGCCGCGCCCTGCCGGACGTGCGCGACGGCCTCAAGCCGGTGCACCGCCGCGTGCTCTACGGCATGTACGACGGCGGCTACCGCCCGGACCGCTCGTTCAACAAGTCGGCCCGCGTGGTCGGCGAGGTGATGGGCAACTATCACCCGCACGGTGACTCGGCGATCTACGACGCCCTCGTCCGCCTCATCCAGGACTGGGTGATGCGCTACCCGCTGGCCCTGGGCCAGGGCAACTTCGGTTCCCCCGGCAACGACGGCGCCGCCGCCCAGCGTTACACCGAGACCAAGATGGCGCCGCTGGCCCTGGAGATGGTCCGGGACATCCAGGAAGACACCGTCGACTTCCAGGACAACTACGACGGCAAGCAGCAGGAGCCCACGGTCATGCCGGCCCGGTTCCCGAACCTGCTGGTCAACGGCTCCTCGGGCATCGCCGTGGGCATGGCCACCAACATCCCGCCGCACAACCTGCGCGAGGTCGCGGACGGGGTGCAGTGGTACCTGCAGAACCCGGGGGTCTCCAACGAGGAGCTGCTCGAGGAGCTCT
>JAPFFX010000253.1 GCA_026645375.1 Citricoccus sp. WCRC_4
ACCGCAGCCGATGACCGCAACGGTGTCGTCACGGGTGACCGCACCGGTGTTGATGGCCGCGCCGATGCCGGCCATCACGCCGCAGCCGATCAGGCCGGCGACGGCGGGGTCGGCCTCGGGGTCGACCTTGGTGCACTGCCCTTCGTGGACGAGGGTCTTGTCGGCGAACGCGCCGATCCCCAGGGCGGGGGTGAGCTCGGTGCCGTCGGTCAGGGTCATCTTCTGGGCGGCGTTGTGGGTGTTGAAGCAGTACTGGGCCTGGCCCTTCTTGCAGGCCCGGCACTCACCGCAGACCGCGCGCCAGTTCAGGATGACCTTGTCCCCGACCGCCACGTCGGTGACGCCGGCGCCGACCGCGGAGACGGTGCCGGTGGCCTCGTGGCCGAGCAGGTACGGGTAGTTGTCCCCGATCCCGCCCTGGACGTAGTGCAGGTCGGTGTGGCAGACCCCGCAGGTGAGGATGTCCACGACGGCCTCGCCCGGGCCCGGGTCCGGGATGACGATCGTCTCGATGCTGACCGGGGCGTCCTTGGCCTTCGCGACGACGGCCTTGACCTTCTGCGGCATGGTGCTCCTTCTCTGGCGACAGGGTTCGGCACCATCCCACCACAAACGCGGGGACAGTTCACCTGGTGCCCCATCCGGTGACCCATTGCGACGTCCTGCTCGTGCGGCAGACTGGTCCCATGTGCGGACGGTATGTGATGGCCCGGGCCATCGGTGACCTCGTGGCCGAATCCGGTGCGGTCGAGCCCGAGGAGGACCTCGACCTGCGGCCGAACTGGAACGTCGCGCCCACCACGGACGTGGCCGTGGTGCTGGAACGCGCGGTGCCGGCGTCGGGTGCGGGGGAGGCGGACGGGACGCGCCGGGAGGTCCACGTGGCCCGCTGGGGCCTCGTCCCGCCCTGGGCCAAGGACGTCTCGATGGGCGCACGGGCGTTCAACGCGCGGTCCGAGACCGTGACGGAGAAGCCCACGTTCCGCTCCGCGGTGCGCGCCCGGCGCTGCGCCGTCCCCGTGGAGGGCTACTACGAGTGGCTCAAGCCCGCCGAGGGCGCCGCGAAGGGGGCCGGCAAGAGGCCGTTCTTCGTGCATCCGCCCGATGGTTCGCTGATCTACTTCGCCGGTCTCTACGAGTGGTGGAAGGACGCGGCACTGCCGGAGGACGACCCGCACCGGTGGCTGCTCAGCTGCACCATCCTGACCGGGCCCTCGCCGGAGGCCGGCACCGGGGACGAGACCCTCGAGCGGTTGCACGGCCTGCACGACCGGCTCCCGCTGCCGATGGACGCGGAGACGATGGACGCCTGGCTCGAGCCGGAGAAGCTGCCCACCGCCGAGGCCGCCGGCCAGTTGGTGGACCGGGTGCGCGAGCAGGCCTACCGGACCGCCTCGGCCTGGACGCTCGACGAGGTCGGCCCCGCGGTGGGCAACGTGCGCAACAACGGGCCGGAGTTGATCGAGCCGCTCGGCCGGGCCGGGCAGCAGGACACGCTGGTCTGACCGACCCCGGCGATGGACGGGTCCACCCCCGTTCGGGCAGGGTGTTTCCCCGCCCGTCACCCGCAGGTCACCTGATGGCCGGTTGGCGGTCTCCGGTCCGTCCTGCGCGTCTCCTACGGTCGCTGGGCCCGCACGCCGAGGCGGACACCATCGACCCTGAGGAGCCCATCCATGACCGCACAGACCCCGTCCTTCCACCGCCGCGGCGTGCTCGCCGGTGGCGGCGCCCTGGCCGCCGCCGGACTGCTGTCCGCGCTGCCCTCCGCGGCCCACGCCGCACCCGGCCGCCGCTCCACCGCGGCCGGGCGGATGCCGCTGTCCTTCGGGCGGGACGGGAAGTTCACGGTGGTGCAGTTCAACGACACCCAGGACGGTCCCCTCACCGACCGCCGCACCATCGACCTCATGGAGGGCGTGCTCGAGCGGGAGAAGCCGGGCTTCGTGGTGATCAACGGGGATGTCATCAACGGCTCGCCGCGCACGGACCGCGAGGTCAAGCAGGCCTACAACAACGTCGTCATGCCGATGGAGTCGCGGGGCATCCCGTGGGCCATCACCTTCGGCAACCACGACGAGGACTCGGTCGAGGAGAACGGCACCTCCATGGTCGAGGCGAGGATCGTCGACTTCCTGCGCCAGTACGAGCACAACCTCAACCCGGCCGTGGACGAGGGCGGGAGGGGCGTCCCCGGCGAGTCGAACGCATACCTGCTCATCCGCTCCTCGAAGGGCAACCGTGCGGCCTTCGGCCTGTGGCTGCTGGACTCCGGCCGCTACGCACCGGAGACCGTGGGAGGCCAGGGGCACGACGGGCTGATGGCCTACGACTGGATCCGCCCGGAGCAGATCGACTGGTACCAGCGGCTCTCCCGGGACACCGAGAAGCGGTACGGCAAGGTCCCCTCGCTGATGTTCTTCCACATCCCCGTCTGGGAGTTCCACCACATGTGGCACGGCCAGCAGTTCACCTCGGACGACGCCGGCCACGCGGCGGCCGTGGAACGTCACGGCATCGAGGGGGTCAAGAACGAGGGGATCTACACCGGCCTGGTGAACTCGGGCATGTACGCGGCCGCCCTGGAACGCGGGGACGTGCTGGGCATGTACTGCGGCCACGACCACATCAACACGTTCATCGGTGACTACTTCGGCATCGAGCTCGGCTACGGCCCGGGTACCGGATTCGGCACCTACGGCCTGAATGACGGGACCGCGGACACGCACACACTGCGCGGGGCCCGGGTGTTCACCCTCGACGAGAACGCGGAGAACGTCTACACCGGCAGCCACACCGTGTTCGCCCAGGACCTGGGCATCGACATGGCCCCGGCGAAGAAGCCGCTGGCGAGACCCGCCGCCTTCCCGGACTACGTCTCCGCCTGACCGGCGCGCGGTGACACGACGGGGCCCCGGTCCGCGGCGACCAGCCCGGCCAGCCGGTGCAGGGCGGCCTGGGAGTCGCTGCCGGGCTCCGTGGTGTAGACGAACATCGTCTGGTCCTCCACCCCCGTGACCTCCAGGGCCTCGTAGCGCACGTCCACCCGGCCCACCACCGGGTGGTCCAGTCGCTTGGTCCCGTCGCGCCGCTCCGCGATGCGATGGTCCGCCCACCAGCCGCGGAACTCGGCGCTGCCGGCGGTGAGCTCCGCCACGAGGCGGTCCAGGAGGGGATCGCCCGGGTGCCGGCCGGCGTCGAGCCTCAGGGTGCCCACCATGGAGGAGGCGACCGCCTCCCAGTCCACGTACCGCTGCCGGGCCTGCGGGTCCAGGAACGCCCAGCGGACCAGGGCGCGCTCCCGCGCGGGCCGGGCGGGCAGGTCCGCGAGCAGTGCGGCGGCGAGCCGGTTCATGGCGAGCACCTCCGTGCGGCGGCCGCGGATGAAGGCGGGGTGCTCCGTGAACGACTCGAGCAGCAGGTGCAGGGAGGGCCGGACCCGCTGGACCGCCTCCGGTGTCGCCCCCCGTGCAGAGACGGGCACCGCCCGGGCCAGGTCGAACAGGTGCCGCGTGGCCAGGTCGTCGAGTCCGAGCGCCCCGGCGAGCGCGGCGAGCACCGCGTCCGAGGGGCGGCGGTGCCGGCCCTGCTCCAGCCGGGTGTAGTAGTCCGTGCTGACCTGCGCCAGCGCCGCGACCTCCTCCCGGCGCAACCCCGGCACCCGACGCCGGCCCCCGCCGTGACGGGGCGGGTCCACCAGTGCGCGGCGGACCCGGAGGAAGTCTCCGAGCCGGGTCCCCGGCCCGGCGCTGCCCGCGTCCGGTCGGCTGTCCGATCCTGCCGTCACCCCGGCCTCCCCTCCCTGTCGCCTCGCGGTCCCGTAGTCGTCATCCTGTCGTCGCTCTCGTCGTCCCGGCCCAGCCTGGGCATGCCATACCCAGGTTGCGCTGGGCACCCCTGGCGGCACCCCGGGTGGCCCCGGTCATGATGGACTGGCACGGCCGACGACGAGGAGGAGCGGAGATGACGACCACGGAGAACCCGCCGCAGGCGGCGGCTC
>JAPFFX010000258.1 GCA_026645375.1 Citricoccus sp. WCRC_4
GCAGCTGGTCGGCGCGGCCCTGCCCGGGGTGTGCAGCATCCTCGGCGACCGCGGACTGCCCCATGAGCACCACGATGCCGTTCCGGGACTACCGGCCTGAGACGCGCACCCTCCTGGGGGCCCAGCTGGTGTTCAACCTCGGCTTCTACGCCGTCGTGCCGTTCCTGGCCGGCGCCATGAGCTCCGAGTACGGCTTGGACGCCGCCGCCATCGGGCTCGTCCTGGGTGCGCGGACCTTCAGCCAGCAAGGAATGTTCCTGCTCGGCGGAGCACTGGCCGACCGGTGGGGCGCCCGCCGGGCCATCCTCACCGGATGCCTCGTGCGCATCGCCGGCTACGCCACACTCGCCACGGCCTCGGGCTTCATCGTGTTCCTCCTCGGAGCCGTGCTGACCGGAGCCGGAGGGGCCCTGTTCTCGCCGGCCCTCGAGTCCTGGCTCTCGCATGCTGACCGGCCGTCCGGAACCGGTGAACGCGGCGGTGGGAAGCCCCGGCGGTCCGTGTTCGTGTGGCTGGCGATCACCGGAGAGATCGGGGCCGTGCTGGGTCCCCTGCTGGGCTCGGCCCTGCTGGGGTGGGGCTTCGACGCCGCCCTCACCGCCGGCATCAGCGTCTTCACCGTCGTCACCGCCCTGCTGTGGTACCGGCTCCCCGCCGGGCCGGTCCACCCGGATGCACGGGACGACGCCGGGGAGCACCCGCCCCTGGTTCACGTGCTGCGCTGCCTGCGCAACGGGCCCTTCGTGACCTTCTGCATCCTGGCCGGCACCAGCATGCTGGTCTACCACCAGCTCTACTTCCTGATCCCCGTCGAGCTGGACCGGCGGTCCATCGACGCGGCCTGGCTGGGCGCGCTGTTCTTCCTGGCCTCGGTCCTGATCCTGCTCCTGCAGCTGCCCGTCTCCGCCGTAGGACAACGACTGGGCCCCGGACGTGCCCTCGCGGCCGGTTTCGTGCTGGAGGCCGGAGCCTGCGCCGTGGCCGCCGCGACAGCGGCGCACCCCGGGACCCCCGCCGTGTCGGTGGCGCCGCTGATGGGCACCGTCGCGCTTCTCGCCGTGGGACACATGCTCCTCAAGCCCACCATCCTGGCCCTGGTCCCCCAGTTCGTACCCGACCAGGAGGCCATGTCCCGGCGCGGTGCCTACTACGGGCTCGTGGCCACGTGCGGCGGCACCGCCGTCCTGATCGGCAACACCGTCCTGGGACGACTGCTCGAGCTGACCGATCAGCACCACTGGTGGCCGGGCACTCCCTGGGTGCCCCAGGTCCTGCTGACGCTCCTGGCCGCGGCGGCGCTGCCCGTGGTGCTGAGCCGGCACACGACGTCCGAATCCTCCGACTCCTTGTCCCCCACCGCACCGGCGGATCCCCCGGCCTGCGGGACCTCATGACCCCGTGGCCGAGCGCCTGCGGACACCCTTCAGCAGGTCCTGCGCTTCGTTCGCCACCGGAGGGCGTCGGGCGGGACCGAAGACCTCTGGGCCTGCTCGTCCATGAAGTCACAACAGTGCCCTGACTAGGCGCTTTACTGCCCGCTCGCTAGTATGGCGCACATCACATCAAGTACGGACGACTGCTGGCCACAGGCACAGGACGGACCTGAGTTCGCACCCATGCGCTTCCGGATGGAACCGGAGCCGGCACGCCGAAACACAGGAGATCTCAATGCACGCAGAGGATGCCACCGGTGACCGGGCGGTGCAGCCGGACGTCGATGTGTTCGACCCCGACCCTCTCGACGCGATCGAGAGCGATGACTACGACGATCCGACACCGGAGGAGATCACCGACCCGAACCACCCCGACTACGTGGAGCTGAGCCAGGACAGGAGCCCGGACGCGACCCAGGACCCGACGGAGAAGGGGCAGTAATGGCCGTCTATGTCGGCTACGAAGGGGCGAAGAACTGTACGGACGGGCCGCAGCCGGGTTCACGCGGCATGATGCAGTGGTTCTTGGAGAACTACCGACATCTGGGCGGCACGAATCTGGGGATATACAACTGCCGGACGGTCCGGGGCGGATCGACCACCTCATTGCACGGTGAGGGCCGTGCCGTCGACCTCGGCATCAACCCCCATGGCGCGGCCTACGGTACGGACTTGGCCGAGCGACTCCGGAACAGTTCCAAAGAAATCGGGATCCAGTGCATCATCTGGAACCGAAAGATCTGGTCGGGCGCCCACCCGAACTCGGGATGGCGCAACTACGGCGGACGCAACGACCATGTGGACCACCTGCACGTCGAGCTCTCGTGGGCGGCGGCGAAGAAGAATTCCTCCGAGGTCATCACTCTGCTCAATACGCACCTTGCCACCGAGCCCGACGCCCCCCAGCCCCCGGAGACCCCGTCCCCGACTGCGCCATATCCCACTCAGCGGCGGGGTGACACCGGAGCACTGGTCGAAGAGATACAAACGCGCCTCAACCGCTATGGTTTCGCCGCCGGCCCGGAGGACGGCGTGTTCGGGGCCGGCACCGAAGCGGCGGTCAAGAGGTTCCAGGACGCCGTGGGCACCGGCGTCGACGGGATTGTCGGTTCGAAGACGTGGGCAGCACTACTGACCCGTGAAGCGGCGGGACACACCCTCCGCAAAGGTTCGTCAGGTGAGGAAGTGCAGCATCTGCAACGGGGCCTCCGAGCTGCCGTGGAGCACGGCTTGGCCGTGGATGGTCAGTTCGATGTCGCCACCGAAGACGCCGTGAAGAAGTATCAACAGTCCCGCGGGCTCAGCGACGACGGGATCGTCGGCCCCAAAACGTGGGAGGCGCTCCAGGGCGGTCGCTGAGGTCGGCGGCGCCCGCCGACCGGGACCCTGCGAGGCCAATTCCCGTCCAGGGCAGCGGGAGAGCGAGGGCGTTGCGCAGTCTCCGTGACGCGCAGCCCTGAGCGGCGCCGGTGAGCGGCGGAAGGGCTCAGCTGGTCCAGAGCGCCCCGTCGCGGTAGTGGGCCGTCACGCCGCGCGAGAACCGCTGCCGGATCTCGGTGCCCGACCGGTACTCGTCGGTGACCGGCCAGCCCCAGCCGCGCTCGTAGCCGGCGCGCATCCACGCCCGGCCGATCGCCCCGTACTCCTTCACGGCGTGCGCCCCGGTCGAC
>JAPFFX010000266.1 GCA_026645375.1 Citricoccus sp. WCRC_4
CGGTGGCTGCGCACCCTGGAACCGATCCAGCAGTTCATTGCCACGTATGACGGGCATGCCTCCCAGCCGGCGTCGGCCCCGGCGGGGATGCCGTGGTGGCTGGGGTGGCAGCACTTCTTGAACATGTTCTTCATCGTGCTGATCATCCGCACCGGGTTGCAGGTGCGCACCGAGCGCAAGCCCCCCGGGTACTGGACCGCGAAGAGGGACTCGTTCTTCTCCCCGGCCGGCAACACCCCGAAGAAGGTGTCCCTGTCCCAGTGGCTGCACCAGTGTCTGGACGTGCTCTGGGTGGTCAACGGGGTGGTGTTCATCGTGCTGCTGGTGGTGACCGGGCACTGGATGCGGATCGTGCCCACCAGTTGGGACATCGTCCCGAACATGGTCTCCGGGGCGATCCAGTACGCCTCCCTGGACTGGCCAGTCGAGAACGGGTGGGTGCATTACAACGCGCTGCAGGTGATGGCGTACTTCGTCACCGTGTTCATCGCCGCCCCGCTGGCGATCCTCACCGGGCTGCGGATCTCCACCTGGTGGCCCGAGCGCGCCGAGAAGCTCACCAAGCTGTACCCGGTGGAGTGGGCGCGGGCGGTGCACTTCCCGGTGATGCTCTACTTCGTGGCGTTCACGATCGTGCACGTGTTCCTGGTGTTCTTCACCGGCGCGCTGCGCAATCTGAACCACATGTACACCTCGAGGGACGTCGTGGACTGGTGGGGCCTGGTGATCTTCCTGGTCTCGCTCGTGGTGATCGCCGCGGCGTGGTTCCTCACCCAGCCGATGTTCACCACCCCGATCGCCGCCCGCATGGGCAAGGTCTCCAAATAGTCCGGCCCGACATCCCTGGGCCGCACGGAGGAAGGACTGCAGTCATGTACCAGATCACCGAGGACCAACGCGCGCTCGTCGACGCCGTGCGAGACTTCGCCACCGAGCGGATCGCTCCCCACGCCCTGGACTGGGATGCCGAGAAGCACTTCCCGGTCGACGTCCTCGCCGAGGCCGGCGAGCTCGGCCTGGGCGGCATCTATGTCGATGAGGAGCATGGCGGCGCCGGACTGGACCGAAAGGATGCCGTCCTCATCTTCGAGGAGCTGTCCAAGGCCGATCCCGCCCTGGCCGCCTACATCTCCATCCACAACATGGTGGTGTGGATGATCGACAGCTTCGGCACGGACGAGCAACGCGCCCAGTGGGTGCCCACGCTGGCGACCATGCAGCACCTCGGCAGCTATTGCCTGACCGAGCCCGGGGCGGGATCGGACGCCGCATCACTCACCACCCGTGCCGTGCGGGACGGTGACGACTACGTCCTCAACGGCGTCAAGCAGTTCATCTCCGGGGCCGGCACCTCCGAGTACTACGTGGTGATGTGCCGGACCGCGGACACCGGGTCCAAGGGCATCTCCACGCTCGTGGTCCACAAGGACACCCCCGGTCTGTCCTTCGGCCCCAACGAGAAGAAGATGGGGTGGAACACCCAGCCCACCCGGCAGGTGATCTTCGAGAACGCCCGCGTCCCGGTGGCCAACCGCCTGGGCGAGGAGGGAGACGGGTTCCACATCGCCATGAAGGGCCTCAACGGTGGCCGCATCAATATCGGGGCCTGCTCCCTCGGGGGTGGCCAGGCGGCATTGGAGAAGGCCACCGCCTACCTCAAGGAGCGCACCGCCTTCGGTGCTCCGCTGACCACCAAGCAGTCCCTCGTCTTCGACCTGGCGGACATGGCCACCGACCTGGAGGCGGCCCGCACGTTCCTGATGCGGGCAGCCGACGCCCTGGACCGCAAGGACCCGGACACGGTCCGGCTCTGCGCGATGGCCAAGCTGGTCGCCACCGACACCGGTTTCGAAGCCGCGAACAAGTCACTGCAGCTCCACGGCGGGTACGGCTACCTGCACGAGTACGGGGTGGAGAAGATCGTCCGTGACCTGCGGGTCCACCAGATCCTCGAGGGATCCAACGAGATCATGCGATTGATCGTCGGCCGCATGCTGGTCGACGCCTGAGACAGTGCCCCCGGAGAGTCGGACCGGCACCGGTCCGACTCGGAGGAAAGGAAACCATGAGCACCGACGCATCGTCGCCGACTCCATCGGCGCAGCCGACCGAACCCGAGGTGATCGTCCGCAGGGCCGGTCACCTGGGCCATATCGTCCTGAACCGGCCGAAGGCCCTGAACGCCATCACACCCGACATGGTGGACACCGTCCGTGCCGCCCTGGACGAGTGGCGCCAGGACGACGGCGTCCGGACCGTCCTCGTCTCGGGCGCCGGCGAGCGGGGGTTGTGCGCCGGCGGGGACATCGTCAACCTGCACCGCACCGTGACGGAGGGCCACCCACAGGACGCCGACCACTTCTTCGACATCGAGTACACGATGAACGGGGAGATCGCGGACTACCCCAAGCCCTTCGTGGCGTTCATGGACGGGATCGTCCTGGGTGGCGGCGTGGGGATCTCCGCCCACGGCTCCCACCGGATCGTCACCGAGCGGACCCGCCTGGGCATGCCGGAGACCGGCATCGGCTTCTTTCCCGACGTCGGCGGATCCTGGCTGCTGGCCCGCGCACCCGCCGGGTTCGGCACCCACATGGCCCTGACCTCCCAGCACGTCACCGGCGCGGACGCCGTCGCCCTGGGCTTCGCCGACCACTTCGTCCCCTCGGAGTCGCTCGGGGACCTGGCCCGCGCCCTGGAGACGCAGGAGGCAGACAAGGCGATCGCCGCCGTCGCCGTCCAGGTCCCGGCCGCCCCCCTGTTCGAGCACCGCCGGTGGATCGAGGCGGCCTACGCGGCCGCCACGGCCGAGGACATCCTCGCAGCCCTGGAGGCCGACGGCGACCCGGCCGCCGCCGAGGCCGCCGCGCAGATCCGGGCCAAGTCGCCGACATCGGTCAAGGTCACCCTGGAACTGGTCCGCCGGGCGGCGCAGATGTCATCCGTCCACGAGGTGCTGGACCAGGACCGCCGGGTGGCCTACCACCTGATCCGCAGTGACGACATGAGCGAGGGCATCCGCGCCCAGCTCGTGGACAAGGACCGCAGTCCCCGATGGAATCCCGCCGCCCTCGAGGACGTGCGCGACGAGGACGTCGCCGCGGTCTTCGCCGCGGACGGCGCCGACCAGCAGACCCGCACCCAGGCCGTCAAGGAGGCCCTGTCATGACCGAGAAGCCCGAGACCACCGGCACCCACGGCTCTTCCGGTGCCCTGCCGGACATCGCGTTCATCGGACTGGGCCACATGGGCGGCCCGATGGCCGCGAACCTGGTCACGGCCGGGTACCGGGTCATCGGCTTCGACCTGGTGCCCGAGGCCCTCGAGACGGCCCGCGCAGCCGGCATCGGGATCGCCGGTTCCGGTCCCGACGCCGTGC
>JAPFFX010000274.1 GCA_026645375.1 Citricoccus sp. WCRC_4
CCACGGCGTCCACGGCATTGAGTTCCCGGACCCCGAGCACCTGTCCGCGTTCATCCGTGGACTCCCGGATCATCTGGAGGGTGTCGGTGTCGGCCGGCAGCCAGGATGGGTCCAGGCCAGCGGGGACCACGTACCGGGCGGATGAGCCCAGCAGCTCGGTGATGCGTGCCGGTAGGGTTTCCACGTTCTCGTGGTGGACCGTGGCCTTGTAGTCGACGAGCCGGTCCTCGAGCATCTCCAGGACGTCCCCGGCGGGCCGGTCGGACACCGTGCGGTAGGCGCGTTCCACCGTCGGGGCGGTGGGCTGGTCGGCCAGGGCGCCGCGGATGCGGGCCAGGATCTCGGTCTTGGCGTCGGTGCTCATCGGTCGCCCTCCTTCACCTGGTGCGGGTCGGTAGGTTGGGCTGGGTCGGCGTCGGGCACCGTCCCGTCCGCGCGCACCCGGTCTTGGGTTTCGTCGGCGTGTTGGGCCCACCAGTTGCGGAACGACTCCCGGGGCGGTGCCGGGATGTCGCGGACGTCGGTCCAGCCCCCGGCCATGCCAGGCAGCCAGCTGATGCGTCGGTCGTGGCCGGCCACGGCCCGGCCCAGGGGCAGGGCCCGCTCGGCCAGGGCCATGCGCCGTCCGGAGGACATCACCATCGAGGCGCCCTTCATCATCAGGTCCATCTCGGACGGCGGGTGCGGCAGCCGCTGGAACAACCGGCGCACCCGGCCCGGGGCCGGTCCCGACGCCGATCCGGTGCTGCGGCCACCGCCGATGTTCTCGGCGGTGCCTTGGGGGCCGGCCGGAGTCTGAAGGGCGGCGGTGGCGCCGTCTTCGGTGGGGACCGCGTCGGCGGCGGGGCGCTGGCCGTGCTTGGTGCGCACGTCCTCGTCGCGCAGGTGCACGAGGATCTCGGGGATGTTGATCTTCACCGGGCACACGTCGTAGCAGGCCCCGCACAGGGTCGAGGCGTACGGCAGGGAGGCGTTCTCCGCGGAGGTGATCCCGGTCAGCTGGGGGGAGAGGATCGCCCCGATCGGGCCGGGGTAGGTCGAGCCGTAGGCGTGTCCGCCGGCCTGTTCGTAGACCGGGCAGACGTTCAGGCAGGCCGAGCAGCGGATGCAGTGCAGGGCCGAGCGGCCGGCCGGGTCCGAGAGCACCGCGGAGCGGCCGTTGTCCAGCAGCACCACGTGCACGTCCTGGGGCCCGTCCCCGGGGGTGACACCGGTCCACATCGAGGTGTAGGGGTTCATCCGCTCACCCGTGGAGGACCGCGGCAGCAACTGCAGGTAGACCTCCAGGTCGGCGAAGGTGGGGACGAGTTTCTCGATGCCCATCACGGTGATCAGCGTCTCGGGCAGGGTCAGGCACATCCGCCCGTTGCCCTCGGACTCCACCACGGTCAGCGTGCCGGTCTCGGCGACCCCGAAGTTCGCCCCGGAGATCGCGACCTTGGTGGAGAGGAACTTCTCGCGCAGGTGGGCGCGGGCGGCCTCGGCCAGGTCGCGCGGCTCGGAGGTGAGGCTCTCGTCGGTCTCGGTCATCTCCCGCAGGAAGATCTCGCGGATCTCGTGGCGGTTCTTGTGGATGGCCGGGACCAGGATGTGAGAGGAGCGGTCGTGGCCCAGCTGGACGATCAGTTCGGCCAGGTCGGTTTCGGTGGCGGTGATCCCGTGCTCGGCCAGGTGGCGTTCCAGGTCGATCTCCGCGGTGGCCATGGACTTGATCTTGATGGCCTCGGTGCTGCCGGTGGCCTGGACCAGGTTCGTGATGATCCGGTTGGCCTCGGCGGCGTCCCGGGCCCAGTGCACGGTGCCGCCGCGGGCGGTGACGTTGGCCTCGAACTGCTCCAACAGCTCGGGCAGGTTCGCCATCACCGACTCCTTGAGGGCAGAGCCGGCCGAGCGCAGCGCCTGCCAGTCCGGGAGCTCGTTGACCACGTTGGCGCGCTTGCCGCGGATCGTGTGGGTGGCGTGGCGGATGTTGGCCCGCATCTGGGTGTTGCCCATCTCGGCCCGGGCCGCGGCCGGGAAGGCGGTCTCGGCGTGCAGATTCCCCTGCCCGCGCACGGGGCGGACGGCGGGCATCCCGAGGGCGGTGCGGCTCATCGGCTCTCTCCTGAATCGGCGGCCACGGCCGCGGGGGCATCACTACTGGCCGAACCGGCGGCCGAACCGGCGGCGGCTTGGGTCCGGTGGCGTCGTCCGGTCGGGCCGGGGATGGACAGCTCCACCGGCCCGGTCACCTCCAGCGGGTTCTGCCGGGTGGAGGCCAGGATCTCGGCGAAGTGCACGGTGGCCACCCCCGCACCGGTGCGGGAGATCGCCCCGCCCAGGTGCATCAGGCAGGAGGCGTCCCCACCGGTGCAGACCTGGGCGCCGGTGGCGGTGATGTTGCCGATCTTCTCCTCGGCCATCGCCGCGGACACGTCCGGGTTCTTGAACGAGAACGTGCCGCCGAACCCGCAACACTCCTCGGCGTCGGGCAACTCGGTGAACTCCACCCCGGCCACCGAGCGCACCAGGTCCTTCTGCCGGTCACCCAGGCGCAGCAACCGCATCCCATGGCAGGACGGGTGATACGTCACCGTGTGCGGGAACCAGGACCCGAGCTGCTCGGCGGCATTGGTTACCCCGAGCACGTCCACCAGCAACTGGGACAGCTCATAAGTGGTCCCGGCCACCGCCTCGGCCCGTCGGGCCAGGTCCTCGTCCCCGCCGGCCCGGGCGACCATCGGTTGCTGGTGCCCCAGGGAGGCCACACAGGACCCCGAAGGCGCCACGGCGACGTCGTAATCCGCGGCACTGAAGGCCTTCACGTGGTTGCGCACCACCGGCAGCGCGTCCTGTAGGTAGCCGCTGTTGACGTGCATCTGCGAACAACACCCCTGCCCGGGCGGGAACACCACCTCGTGGCCCAGCCGCTCCAGGACCCGCACGGTCGCCAGGGCGACCCGGGGATACATCGCGTCCACGATGCACGTGGCGAACAAGGCGATTCTCATGCGACCTCCGTCGGGGAGCAGTGCCGGACGGCCCAACAGACCGTGTGGTCTGACCACTGTAGGACAGTGTGAGGCACCGCACAACCACGCCCCCTTCCGGCGTCCAGCTCGAGCGCCCCCTTAGATGCCCGCCCGAGTGTCCGGGTGCCGCCCGGGGGTGGCGCCCAACGAGGGGCCGGACAGGGCGTCCGGTGGCCCGTCCGACGGCGCGCCGCGTCGGTGGGGGTTGACCGGTGTGATGCACCTCATATAACTTATGTGGCCT
This sequence comes from Citricoccus sp. WCRC_4, assembly GCA_026645375.1. Lineage (GTDB taxonomy): Bacteria > Actinomycetota > Actinomycetes > Actinomycetales > Micrococcaceae > Citricoccus. The sequence goes on from JAPFFX010000274.1 coordinate 3,256, forward strand.
GACCACTGTGGTCCGACCACAGCCGGGGCGGTGTCGGGAACCCCTCGCTGCAACCCCTGCCGGCCGGCGTCGAGGCATTGCGCCTCGATGGCGGGCCCCGCCAGATCCTGTCCCCCAGAAAGGACACCCCTCGTGGACAATCTCGCCGTGCTGAGCCTTCTAGCGCTGCTGCCCCTGCTGTTGGTGGGCGTGCTGTTGGCCGGATTCCGCTGGCCCGCGAAGTACGCCATGCCCGTGGGGTATGTGGCGGTCGTGGCCATCGCGCTGACCGTCTGGCAGATGAGTCCGGCCGGGGTGATCGCCGCCTCCATCGAGGGACTCATCGTGGCCCTGACCCTGCTGTACATCGTCTTCGGGGCCCTGCTGCTGCTCTCGGCCCTGACCGTGGGCGGGGCGATGGCCACCATCCGGGCCGGGTTCGACAACATCTCCTCCGACCGGCGGGTCCAGGCGATCATCATCGGCTGGCTCTTCGGCAGCTTCATCGAGGGCGCCTCCGGGTTCGGCACCACGGCCGCGGTCGTGGCCCCGCTGCTGCTGGCGATGGGCTTTCCCGCGATGGCCGCCGTCATGGTCGGGTTGATCGTCCAGTCCACCCCGGTGAGCTTCGGGGCGGTCGGCACCCCCATCCTGGTCGGGGTGGCCAACGGGCTGGGCGGTGACCCGGCGGTAAGCGAACGGGCGAGCGTGCTCGGGCTGAGCATGCCGGAGTTCGTTGACTCGATCGGGTTCTCCGTGGCGGTCATGCACGCGATCGTGGGCATCCTCATCCCGCTGATCCTGGTCTGCCTGCTCACCGGCTTCTTCGGACCCGAGCGCCGCTTCCGCGACGGGCTGGCCGTGTGGCCCTTCGCGATCTACGCCTCCCTGGCCATGACCGTGCCCTACACCCTCGTGGCCCGCTTCCTCGGCCCGGAGTTCCCGTCCCTGTTCGGCGGGCTGATCGGCCTGGCACTGGTGATGTTCACCTCCAGCAAGGGCTTTTTGATGCCCAAGGACCACTTCGACTTTGGCCCCCGGGACTCCTGGGTCGGGCGCTGGACCGGGACCCTGGACCCCGAGAAGGTCCCGCCGGTGTCCCGGAAGATGAGCCTGGTCCGGGCCTGGGCGCCCTACGCGCTGCTCGCGGCCCTGCTGGTGATCACCCGGATCGTCACCCCCGTGACCGAGTTCCTGCGCAGCCTGGCCATCCCCGTGGAGAACATCCTCGGCACCGGGGTCAGCACCCGCATCGAACCGTTCTACTCTCCGGCCCTGCTGCTGATCCTTTCCGCGGTGTTCGCCTACCTGCTGCACCGCATGAACGGCCAACAGGTCCTGCGCACCCTGAAGGTCTCGGGTCGCCAGCTGGCCGGCACCGCCGTGGCCCTGCTCTTCGCCCTGCCCCTGGTGCGGGTACTCATCCAGTCCGGCCCGGAACTGAACGCCTCGGGACTGTCCAGCATGCCGGTCACCCTCGCCGAAGGGGCCGCGGCGATCTCGGGGGGCGCCTGGCCGCTGCTGGCACCCTGGATCGGGGCCCTGGGCGCCTTCGTTGCCGGATCGAACACCGTCTCGAACCTGACCTTCTCCCAGTTCCAGTTCTCCACCGGCGTCCAGATCGGCGTGCCCCAACCCGAACTTGTCGTGGCCGCCCAGGCCGTCGGTGGCGCCGGCGGCAACCCCATCTCCATCCACAACATCGTCGCGGCCTCCGCCACCGTCGGGCTTTTGGGCCGAGAGGGTGACTTGCTGCGCCAGACCATCCTGGTCACCACCTACTACTGCCTGGCCGGCGGCGTGGTGGCCTACCTGTTCATCCACGGCCTCGGGGCCAACCCCGGGACCATCATGCTCGTCCTGCTGCTGGCCGGTCTGGCCCTGGTGGCCCGGTGGATGATGCGGCACAACACCCCCGCCCCGCTCCGGACCGAGCGGGTGAGGACCTAAACCCGCGGGCCCATCCCCGGACCGTGGGCCAGACCAGCCCACGGTCCGGGGATCGGTGAGCCTCTCTAGAATGAGGTCCTACCCCTTTACCCCAGGAGCCGTCCGTGCCATCAGCCCCCGCCGCCTACACCCTGGTCCTCGACTGGATAGAGGCCCAACTGCGCACCGGACACCTCAGCGTGGGCGACAAACTGCCCGGAGAGCGCCACCTCGCCGAACAATTCGGGATCTCCCGCGCCTCCGTCCGCGAAGCCGTCCGCATCCTCGACGCCATGGGCCTGGTGCGCTCGGCCACCGGCTCCGGACCCTCCGCCGGCGCCGTGGTCATCTCCGAACCCTCCAAGGCCCTGGGTTGGGCGCTGCGCATGCACATCGCCACCCGCTCCCTGCCCGTCCAGGACATCGTCCAAACACGACTCCTGCTGGAAACCCAGTCGGCCCTCGACGCCGCCGCCGCCCCAGACTCCGATCAGCGGTCAGAAATCCTGAACCAGGCCGCCGAACTGCTCCAGACCATGGATGACCCGGACCTGCCTTCCGGGTGGTTTCACGAACACGACTCCCAGTTCCACACCCTGCTCAGCTCCCTGGCCGGAAACGTGGTGGTCGAAACCATCATGGACTCCCTCCGTCAGGCCACCATCAGCTACGTCCAGGAAACCGTCGCAGGCCTACCCAACTGGGCCGACGTACGGGGCACCCTGCAAGACCAGCACAAGGCCATCCTGGAAGCCTTCCGTGACCGACGCGGCCACGACGCCGCCGAGGCCCTACACCACCACATCACCTGGTTCTACAGCCTCAGCGAAGACCACAACGGCACAAACGACCAGGCCACCCCTGCTCCGACGGGCACGGCAGGTGCCGCACAGCGTTCCTAGCTCTTCATCCCTCCAGGATCACCCCAAAACCAGCACCCAGGTCAGACACCGCTAAGGCCTGACCGGAGATCGGAAGAGCGTC
>JAPFFX010000045.1 GCA_026645375.1 Citricoccus sp. WCRC_4
CCAGCCGCGTGGTGAGCGGCGCCTGCGCGGCGGCCCTGACCCTGGCCGGGCTGGTCCTCGCCGGACCCGCCCACGCGGCGTCCCAGCCGATGTTCTCCTACGACCGGGGGTGGCGGGTGGACCAGCACGTGCGCGAGCTGGCCGACGTCAACGGGGACGGCCGGGCGGACGTGGTGGGCTTCGGCGGGGCGGGCGTCTACGTGGCCTACGGCCGCGCCAAGGGGACGTTCAGCACCCCGAGCCTGAAGATCCGGAGCTTCGGCACCGACCAGGGATGGTCCAACGCCCGGCACGTGCGCACGGTCGCCGATGTCGACGGTGACGGGCGCGGTGACCTCGTGGGCTTCGGGAATGCCGGGGTCCATGTCTCCTACGCGCAGCCCGACGGGTCCTTCACCCGCGCGGCACTGAAGGTGCGCGACTTCGGGTACGCCCAGGGCTGGCGGGTGGGAGTGCATCCGCGTCAACTGGCGGACCTCAACGGCAACGGCACCGCGGACATCGTGGGCTTCGGCCATTCCGGGGTGACCATCTCCCACGGACTGGCCAACCGCACCTTCTTCGGGACCGGCAAGCGGATCGACAGCTACGGCTACGACCGAGGATGGCGGGTGGAGAAGCACGAGCGCCTGCTCGCCGACATGGACGGCAACGGGACGTCGGACATCGTCGGCTTCGGGGATGCCGGGGTGTACGTCTCCTACTTCTCCGCCGCCGGCGATACCTTCACCCAACCCGCCCTGGAGGTCCGGGACTTCGGGTACGCCCAGGGCTGGCGGGTGGACCGCCACCCGCGGATGGTCGACGACATCAGCGGCCACGCGCTGCCCGACCTCATCGGGTTCGGGGTCCAGGGGGTCTACGCGGCCTACTCCCGGCCCTACGACCCCGGGGAGCCGAAGTTCCAGCCACCGTCCCTGGAGCTGCGCGCCTTCGGCTACGCCCAGGGGTGGCGGGTGGACCGCCACCCGCGGACGACGGCCGACGTCAACGGCGACGGGATCGGGGACGTGGTGGGCTTCGGCAACGCGGGCACCTACGTGGCCTACGGGGACGACGACTTCCTGTTCGGTCCGCAGCGGCTGACCACCGAGTTCGGGTACGACGCCGGGTGGTCCCCCGAGCGGTACCCGCGGCTCCTCGGCGACGTCAACGGCGACGGGCGAGACGACATCGTCGGATTCGGTCACTCGGCCACCACGGTCCGCCTCTCCTGACCCACCGGCGCCGATCAGGCACCCGCCTCAGGACGGCCCGGAGCACCGGCACGGGGCGCCCCGGGGCCGTCCGGTGGTCAGCCCCGCGCGGCGGCGTCGACCTTCCGCGCCGAGAAGGCACGCACCGTCTCATCGCGGGACTCGGCCACGGTACGGGACAGCGCCGGCTGCTCCGACCGGGACCGCGCCACGAGCTCGTCCGCCGCGTCGATGGTGTCCTGGCAGACCTGCGCACCCGGGAACAGCCCGATCGCCGCGGACTCGGCCATCTCGTGCGACCGCGAGGACCACAGGTCCTCCACGGTCGAGAAGAACCGGGGTGCGAACGGGGCCAGCAGGGCCGGGTCGTGCACGCGGTTGAACCCGAGGATCACGTTGCGCTGGGTGGTGTTGGACAACGACCCGGAGACCACCTGGTCCCACGCGGCCTGCTTGGCCTCGGTGGTCCCGACGGCGGCGCGGGCCTGGGCCGCGGCCAGCGCACCGGTCGCGGTGGGGTCGGCGGTCTCGGCCGCGGCGATCTCGGCCTCCCCGGCACGACCGCCGGCCGCGAGCCCGGTGAGCATCTCCCACCTCAGGTCGGTGTTCAGGTCGAGCCCCTCCAGCTTCTCCGCCCCCGAGTGCAGGGCCGCGAGGGTGTCCAGCTGGGCACCGGAGCGGGCGTGCAGGGCGAACGCCTTGACGAACTGCAACTGATGGTCCGACCCCGGATCGGCGGCCCGGGCCAGCTCCAGCAGCCGGGCCGCGGCGGACGCGCGCATCGCCGGGGCGTGGGACTCGGCGGCGTACTGGGACAGGGCGGTGGCCAACTGGCGCAGCAGGGTCTGCACCACCGAGGAGTCCTGCTCGTGGCCGATGTTGGCCAGCACCAGGTCGGTGAACCAGCCGGCGGTGGCCTCGGCATCCCGGGTGGCATCCCAGGCGGCGCCCCACAGCAGGGTGCGCGGCAACGACTCGGCCACGTCCTTCAGCCGCGTCGAGGCGGTCTGCCAGGAGGCGGAGTCCAGCCGGATCTTGGCGTACGCCAGGTCGTCGTCGTTGGGCAGGATCAGGTCCGGGCGCGGCCGGCCGGCCGCCTCGGCCACCTCGGTGACCTCGCCGTCCACGTCCAGCTCGAAGCGGTCGGTGCGCACCAGGCGCCCCGAGGCGTCGGCGGAGTAGAACCCCACGGCCATCCGGTGCGGGCGCAGGATCGCGTCCCCGGGCTGGTCGGACCCCGGCGCCGACTGGCGCAGGCGCAGGGAGGTGATGGCGCCGTCGTCGGACTCCTCGCCGTCCACCTCCACGGTCAGGGTGTTGACCCCGGAGGTCTCCAGCCACTGGTGGGTCCACTCGGACAGGTCACGGCCGGAGGAGGCCTCCAGCTCGCGCATCAGGTCCGGCAGCTCGGTGTTGGACCAGGCGTGCTTGCCGAAGTACTCGCGTACCCCGGCCATGAAGTTCTCCTGGCCGACCCACGCCACCAGCTGGCGCAGCACGGAGGCGCCCTTGGCATAGGTGATGCCGTCGAAGTTCACCAGCACGTCCTCCAGGTCCCGGATCTCGGCCTTGATGGGGTGGGTGGAGGAGAGCTGGTCCTGGCGGTAGGCCCAGTTCTTCTCCATCGAGGAGAACGTGGTCCAGGCCCCGGTGTAGCGCGTGTTCTCGGCGGCGGCCAGCGTGGACATGAACTCGGCGAAGGACTCGTTGAGCCACAGGTCGTTCCACCAGCGCATGGTCACCAGGTTCCCGAACCACATGTGGGCCAGCTCGTGCAGGATGGTGATCGCACGGCGCTCGACCATCGCCTCGGTGACCGTGGAGCGGAAGACGTAGTTCTCCAGGAAGGTCACCGCCCCGGCGTTCTCCATGGCCCCGGCATTGAACTCGGGCACGAACAGCTGGTCGTACTTCTCGAAGGGGTAGGGGGTGCCGAACTGGGCCTCGAAGAACTCGAAGCCCTGGCGGGTGAGCTCGAAGATGTTCTCCGCGTCCAGGTACTCGAACAGGGAGGCGCGGCAGTAGGCGCCCAGCGGGATGGTCCGGCCGTCCGAGCTGGTCACCTCCGAGTGGGTGGACCGGTACGGCCCGGCGATCAGGGCGGTGATGTAGGAGGAGATCCGCGGGGTGGGGGAGAAGGACCAGGTGGCGGTGCCCTCCGCGGCCCGGACCGGCTCGGGCGTGGGCGAGTTCGAGACGACGCTCCAGTGGTCCGGGGCGGTCACCGTGAAGGTGAAGGCGGCCTTGAGGTCGGGCTGCTCGAACACCGCGAACATGCGCCGGGAGTCCGGGACCTCGAACTGCGTGTACAGGTAGGTCTCGTCGTCCACCGGGTCCACGAACCGGTGCAGGCCCTCGCCGGTGTTCATGTAGTCGGCCAGTCCGTCCACCACGAGCGTGTTGTGCTCGGCCAGCGGACCCACCGCGATGCGCGTGCCGTCGAAGGCGTCCGCGTCCAGCGCGGCGCCGTTCAGGGTGGCGGTGGGCGCCTGGCTGGAGACGAAGTCGATGAACGTACTGCCCCCGACCGCCTCGGGCGCCGCGGTGAAGGTGACCGTGGTCGTCGAGCGGAAGTGCTCGCCGTCGAGGGTGACGTCCAGGACGACGTCATAGGACTCCACGGACAGGGCCTGGGCTCGCTGCTGGGCCTCGGCACGGGTGATGTTCTGGCTGGACACGGGACCTCCGGTCGGGGACGGGTTTGTGAAAGGACTGCTGGCTATCGTGGTCATTGTGCCATCGGCCACCATCGTGAGGATAGGGCTAGGCTGATCGCTGGCCCGAACCACCCGTCCGTACACCAGGAGCAGTCCATGCGCGTCCATATCGCCACCGACCACGCCGGCCTCGAGCTCAGTGCCCACCTCGTCCGGCACCTGGGGGAGAAGGGCCACGAGATGGTGGACCACGGACCGCAGTCCTATGACCCGCAGGACGACTACCCGGCGTTCTGCATCCGCGCGGCCCAGGCCGTGGTGGTGGACCAGCGCTCCGGTGTCGAGGCCCTCGGGATCGTGCTCGGTGGCTCGGGCAACGGCGAGCAGATCGCGGCGAACAAGGTCCGGGGCATCCGCGCCGCGCTCGCGTGGAACCTGGAGACCGCACGGCTGGCCCGGGAGCACAATGACGCGAACGTGATCGCCGTCGGCGGTCGCCAGCACTCCCTGGAGGAGGCCACCGCGATCGTCGAGGCCTTCCTCGCCGAGCCGTTCTCCGGCGACGAGCGCCACGTGCGCCGCATCGGCAAGATCGCGCACTACGAGTCGACCGGCGAGGTGCAGGACTGACCGGGAGGCTGCCCCGTGCCTGAGGGCCATTCCATCCACCGCCTCGCCCGCCAGTTCCGCGACGTCTTCGGCGGTGAACGACTGCGGGTGAGCTCACCGCAGGGGCGCTTCGCCGACGGCGCACGGCGACTCGACGACGCCTCCCTGGTGGACGCCCGGGCCCACGGCAAGCACCTGTTCCTGGACTTCGACGTGGACCTGGTGATGCGTGTGCACCTGGGGCTCTACGGGGCCTGGAGCTTCGGCGGGGACGAGACCTTCCGGGGCGCCTCCTCGATCGGCGCGCCCCGCAGGATGGGGGAGACGGAGACCCCCGACGACGGCGGGGCCCGCGCGTACTCCGGCCCGCCGGAGCCGGTGGGCCAGGTCCGGGCTCGACTGGTGTCCGCCCACGGCTGGGCCGACCTGCGAGGACCCAGCGCCTGCGAGGTGATCACCCCCGGCGAGGCCGGGAACGTCGTCGCGCGACTGGGACCGGACCCCCTCGTGGCCGGTACCGGGCCCGGGGAGTTCCTGGAACGGCTGTCCCGCCGCTCCGTGGCGCTGGGTCAGCTGCTGATGGACCAGTCGGTCCTGGCCGGCGTCGGGAACATCTACCGTGCCGAGTCGCTCTTCCGCGCCCGGCTCGACCCCTGGCTGCCCGGCCGGCGGGTGGCCGAGGAGGACGGCGTGCGGCTGTGGGGTGACCTGGTCGACCTGATGGCCGACGGCGTACGGGTCGGCCGGATCATCACCACGGAACCGGAGCACCGGGGCGCCGTGGACCCTGACGGCGAACCGGCGCCCCTGTGGCCCGACAACGCCTACTACGTCTACCAGCGCGAGGGGCTGGACTGCCGGGTGTGCGGCACCGAGGTCAGGGCCACGCAGATGCAGGCGCGGAACCTGTTCTGGTGCCCGCACTGCCAGGCGTCCTGACGGGTTCCGCCGCCTCGACCGCTCACATGCCCGCGCCGGTGTAGAACCCATAGGTGGCATCGGCGTTCTTCGCGGCGTCCCCCGGGTCGGCGCCGGCCGCCACGTGGGCCGAGGCCCAGCCGTCGGCGGCGCCGCGGTAGAACGACCTGCCCTCGTCCGTGAGGGCCCAGGCCTCCGCCTCGCCGGGGGAGAGGGAGCCCTCGGTGGCGTTCAGGTGCAGCGCCAGCCCGAGCAGTCCGCCGTCCCAGCCGACACCCGTGGCCCCGGGGCCGTAGGTCTCCCACATCCCCGCGGGCATGTCCGCCACCCGCGCCACATGTTCCAGCTCGAGCCGGGTCTGCTCGCCGTCGGCCGCCAACCGGACGGTGACCCAGGACACGCCGCCGCCGAACTCCCACGTGATCCGGTAGGACGCCCTCCCTGCCGTCGGCGGGGCGCACTCGAGCACCTCTCCGCCCGCGTTGCCCTGCAGTTGGTAGCGTCCGCCGGGCTCCAGCTCGCCGGTGACGGGCAGGAACCAGCGCCGGATGCGATCGGCGGTCGTCACGGCCTCCCAGACATCGTCGATCGAGGCCGGGTAGGCCTGTTCCAGGGTCTGGACGTAGGAGGGCTCCCCCTCACGGTCCTCGGTGTGGATGCCGCGGGTCACGGCTGCCAATTGGGACTGGATGTCGACCATGTCATCTCTCCTTGCTGGGTGGGTCCTTGCTGGGTGGGTCCTCCGCGGGGTGCTCCCCGGGGTCACACTCGGCCGCGAGCCGCCGGTCCCGCTTCCCGCGCGCCAGCTCGGTGCCGAGGGCATCGAGCCGGGGCTGCCAGAATCGCTCGAAGGCGCTGAGCCACTGACTCGCCTCACGGGGGCCCGCGGGGTGCACGGCGTAGAGCCGGCGGGTCCCCTCGGGGCGGACCGAGGCGAAGCCGTGTTCTCGCAGCACCCTCAGGTGCTGGGAAACGGCAGGTTGGCTGATGCGGAATTCGTCCTGGATCACGGCGCCGATCTCGCCCGCGCTCGATTCCCCCTCGGCGAGCATCTCGAGGATGCGCCGCCGGACCGGGTCGCCCAGGACGTCGAGTGCGTGCATGGGTCCCATGATTGCGTTCTGACTTATATAAGTCAATACTTATTCAAAGGGGCGACCGGGCCCCGGGGCGTGGCCCAGGGTCAGGGTCTGCCTGTCGGCGTCCCGCGGGAACCGGGCCGGAATGCGGCAAGGGCCCCGACCTGTGCGGTCGGGGCCCTTGCCGGCGGTGGAGGGGATGACGGGAATCGAACCCGCGTAGCCAGTTTGGAAGACTGGGGCTCTACCATTGAGCTACATCCCCACGGTGCCGCGTCCGGCCGGATCGGCCGGGAACAGCGTGGTAGAGCGTACCAAGGATCGAGGCGGCGCCGCAAAGCGGGAGGCGTGCCGCCATCGGGCCCCGGACGTCGCCGGAATGCGGACCATGGCGTGGGAATGCGTACACTGGTCTCTGGCCAGAAACGGCCAGGGCCGTCTGCGGGGTGTAGCTCAGCTTGGTAGAGCGCGCGCTTTGGGAGCGTGAGGCCGCAGGTTCAAATCCTGTCACCCCGACGTCATGGTCCCCGGTGGGGCCTGATTCACCGGATGCCCGGCGGCCGGGCAACGAGAAGTGCCCATCAGACGAGACAAGCAATCCACACAGGAGTCCTAAGTGGTCAAGAGCACCGCAGAAAACCTCAGCCCGACCCGGGTCAAGCTGGACGTCGAGGTCCCCTTCGAGGACCTCAAGCCACGCCTGGACGATGCCTACAAGACCGTGGCGAACCAGATCCAGGTCCCGGGCTTCCGCAAGGGCAAGGTTCCGGCGCGCATCATCGACCAGCGCATCGGGCGTGGCTACGTGGTGGAGACCGCCGTCAACGAGGGCCTGAACGACTTCTACCAGCAGGCGCTGATCGAGACCGAGACCACCCCGATGGCCCGCCCCGAGGTCGAGGTCACCTCGATGCCCGGCGTCGACGGCGATGCCGAGGGCCCGCTGAAGTTCACCGTCGAGGTGGACGTCCGCCCGGAGATCGAACTGCCGGACTACAAGGGCCTGAAGGTCACCGTGGAGCCCGCTGCCGCCTCCGAGGAGGACGAGCAGAAGGCCCTGGACGAGCTGCGCTCCCGCTTCGGCACCCTCAAGGCCGTGGACCGCCCCGCCGCCAAGGACGACTTCGTCACCATCACCCTGACCGCCAGCATCGGCGACGAGCAGGTCGACCACGCCGAGGACCTGTCCTACCAGGTCGGTGCCGGCACCATGCTGGACGGCATGGACGAGGCCCTCGAGGGCCTGTCCGCCGGCGAGGACGCCGTCTTCGAGACCACGCTGGCCGGCGGAGAGCACTCCGGCGAGAAGGCCACCGTCAAGGTCGTCCTGGGCTCCGTCAAGGAGCGTGAGCTGCCCGAGGCCGATGACGACTTCGCCCAGCTGGCCTCCGAGTTCGACACCATCGATGAGCTGAAGGCCGACCTGAAGGCCAAGGCCGCCGAGGGCGCCGTCACCGGTCAGGGCATCGAGGCCCGGGACAAGGTCCTGGAGGAGCTGGTCAAGCTCGTCGAGGTCCCGGTGCCGGACTCCGTGGTCTCCGAGCAGGTCGAGCAGCACTTCGCCCAGGGCGGCCACGCCGAGGGCGATGACCACGACACCGAGGAGCACCGCGCCGAGGTGGAGCAGAACGCCCGCGAGGCCTTCCGCAACGAGATCATCCTCGACAAGGTCGCGGACGCCGAGGACATCGGCGTGGACCAGGGCGAGCTGATCGAGTACATCATCTCCACCTCCCAGCAGTACGGCATGGACCCGAACCAGTTCGCGCAGATGCTGGACCAGGCCGGCCAGGTCCCGATGATCATGGGTGAGGTCCGCCGCCGCAAGGCGCTGGCCAAGGTCCTGGAGTACGCCGAGGTCACCGACACCGAGGGCAATGCCGTGGACCTGACCGCCTTCGTCACCCCGGGTGGCGTCGAGGCCGAGTCTGCCGACTCGGCTGACTCGGCAGATTCCGCCGACAGTGCCGACTCGGCAGATTCCGCCGACAGTGCTGACTCCGCCGCCTCGCCGGCCGAGGCCGCCGAGGAGGCCCCCGCCGAGGAGGCCCCCGCCGAGGCTCCGGCCAAGAAGGCGCCCGCCAAGAAGGCTCCGGCCAAGAAGACCCCGGCCAAGTCCGCGGCCGCCACGCCCGAGGACGGTGAGGCTGAGGAGTCCGAGGCGCCCGCCAAGAAGGCCCCGGCGAAGAAGGCTCCGGCGAAGAAGACTCCGGCCAAGTCGACCGCGAAGACTGCGGCTGCCAAGGCCGAGGACTCGGCCGAGGAGTCCGAGGCCCCCGCCAAGAAGGCCCCGGCCAAGAAGGCTCCGGCGAAGAAGGCCCCGGCCAAGTCCACCGCCGCCAAGGCTGAGGAGAAGGCTGAGGAGAAGGCCGAGGAGAAGGCCGAGTCCACCGAGGCCTGAGCCACCCGGGGCGTCGCCTGAACCGCACGATGATCCGGCAGGCACTGCGTGCCGGGTGACCCGCCCCGCCATCGCCCGGATGCCCGGGCTCCACGGACCATCGGTCCGGGAGCCCGGGCATTCTGCGTGGTGCTCCCGCACGTCCCACAGGCCCCGCGCTGCTCCGCGCGCCGCGCGGGGCGGCGCCGGGACTGCACGCCAACAGCGAACAGCCGGGTCAGAAGGGCCCGGGCGGGGTGCGGGGCCAGTAGTCTCGGATCAAGACCCGTGCCACCGGTGTATCCGGTGGACACCTGAAGTCCATCAGAAGGAAGGCAGGGCGCCATGTCCGCATCGTCCACTGCTCCCCGTATGGCGTCGGTTGACCCGGCGGCCCGCGAGGACTACATCTACAACCGCCTGCTCAAGGAACGCATCATCTGGCTCGGTTCCGAGGTGATGGATGAGAACGCGAACGCCATCTGCTCCCAGATGCTCCTGCTGTCCGCCGAGGACCCGGAGAAGGACATCTACCTGTACATCAACTCCCCGGGTGGCTCCATCACCGCGGGCATGGCGATCTACGACACCATGAAGTACATCCCGAACGACGTGGTGACCGTGGCCACCGGCATGGCCGCCTCGATGGGCCAGTTCCTGCTGTCCTCCGGGACCAAGGGCAAGCGCTACGCCACCCCGCACGCCCGCATCCTGATGCACCAGCCCTCCGGCGGCATCGGCGGCACGGAGTCGGACATCCGTATCCAGGCCCAGCTGATCCTGCACATGAAGCAGGTCATGGCCGAGCTCACCGCGGAGCAGACCGGCCAGACCGTGGACACGATCCTCAAGGACAACGAGCGGGACAAGTGGTTCACCGCCCAGGAGGGCCTGGAGTACGGGTTCTTCGACCACATCGCCGAACGTGCCGGCACCGTGTCCGGCGGCGGAGGCGTGGACAACTCCTGATCCCCCCGGATCGAGACCGTCCGCCCGACTCCCACACACCCTTCGCCCAGGAGAGACCAGAGATGAACCACCAGTTCCCCGTCGGAATGCCCTCCGGTGCCGGCCAGCCGGTCCCGAGCAACCGCTATATCCTGCCCCAGTTCGAGGAGCGCACGCCCTACGGCTTCAAGCGGCAGGACCCCTACGCCAAGCTGTTCGAG
>JAPFFX010000308.1 GCA_026645375.1 Citricoccus sp. WCRC_4
CGTGTGCTCTTCCGATCTCGCCGTACCGGCCTCCGGCGGGACGGGCGGTGGCCCGGGAACCGGGCCGGCCGACGCCGGGACGCCGACGGGGACCCCGGCGCAGGCCCCCGGCTGGGCGGAACCGGGCGGTGAGGCCGGCCGGGTGGCGGTCTCCTCCCCGGTGGGCACGGACAGGGTGCCGTTCCACGGGCCCCGGCAGGCCGGGATCGACACCCCGGCGCAGGCGCACGCGGTCTTCCTGGCGCTCACGCTGAAGCCCACCACGGACCGCCAGGGGATCCAGCGGATGCTGCGTCTGCTCTCCGACGACGCCGCCCGGCTCACCCAGGGGCGGGCCACGCTCGCCGACACCGAGCCGGAACTGGCCGCCACCCCCGCGCGGATGACCGTCACGTTCGGGTTCGGGCCGCGGCTGCTGCAGCTGGCCGCCCCCGTCCTGGCCCCGTCCTGGCTTCGGCCGCTGCCGGCCTTCGGCATCGACCGGCTGCAACCGGCCTACACCGGTGGGGACCTGCTGCTGCAGCTGTGCGGGGACGACCCGATGTCCCTGGCCCACGCGCGCCGGATGCTGCTCAAGGACGCCCGCGCCTTCGCCGAGGTGCACTGGGTCCAGACCGGCTTCCGCGGCGCGCGCGGGGCCCAGCCGGCCGGGACCACCATGCGCAACCTGTTCGGCCAGGTCGACGGCACCGCCAACCCGGCCCCGGGAACGGCGGCCGCGGAGCGCATCGTCTGGGGCGGGGGCAGCGGCCCGCTGCGACTGACCCCCTGGGTTCCGGGCGGCACCTCGCTGGTGCTGCGGCGGATCGCCATGGACCTGGACTCCTGGGACGAGCTCGACCGCCCCGGCAAGGAACAGGTCATCGGCCGCCGCCTCGGCACCGGGGCGCCCCTGACCGGCACCGCCGAACACGACGCGCCGGACCTGGGCGCCGTGAACGGCCTCGGGTTCCCCGTCATCTCCGACGTGGCCCACCTGCGCCGCTCGCGCACCGCCAACCCGGACCAGTCCATGTTGCGGCGGGCGTACAACTACGACGACGGCCCCGGGGAGTCCGTGAGCAACACCGGGCTGCTGTTCGCGGCCTATCAGTGCGACGTGGACCAGCAGTACGTGCCGGTCCAGCGCCGGCTGGCCGAGTCCGACCACCTGAACCTGTGGACCACCCCCGTCGGATCCGCGGTCTTCGCCATCCCACCCGGTTGCGACGAGGACGGATTCGTCGGCGACGTCCTGTTCGACCGAGCTGCGAGAGAATGGAACCCGTGATCTCCTCCCGAACCACCCCGCAACGCCCGGCCCGGGCCGGCTCGGGGCCCACCCACGGCTCGACCGCGGCCGGGGATCCCGCCGGGACGACCGGCAGGGTCGGCGCCCCGGCATGGGCGTGGCCGCTGTTCGGCATCGTGGCGGGCGCGGTGCTCGTGCTCGCCGCCGCACTGTCCGGTGTGGCCACCGCCGACGAGCTGTCCGACCCCGGAGCCCTCACCCGCTGGGGACTGCCGGTGGCCAAGCTGCTCCACAACCTGGCCATGCCCACGGCGATCGCCGCGCTGATCTTCGCCTGCGCCATCCTGCCCCCGCGCCGCGGCGAGGACGAGCACCCGGCGTTCACCCTGCTGATGCAGGTGGCGGCCGTGGCCGCCGGCGCCTGGACGGTGTCCGCGCTGGCCGTGATGCTGCTGTCCTACTCCGACCTCGCGGGCGTCCCGCTGGACCCGAGCGCCACCTTCACCTCCGGGCTGGTCGGGTTCCTGCAGGACATCTCGGTGGGCCAGGCGTGGGTGGTCGTGACGGTGATCGCCGCCGTGGTCACCTCCCTGACCCTGGCCGTGCGCTCCGCCGCCGGACTGGCGTGGACGGCCGTGCTGGCCCTGGTGGCGATCGTGCCCCAGGCGCTGATCGGACACTCCGCCTCCGGCGACGACCACAACGGGGCCGTGAACTCCATCGGCCTGCACCTGCTCGGCGTGGTCGTCTGGGTCGGCGGGCTGCTGGTGCTGATGCTGATCTCCTCGCGCCTCACCGGCCCGGACGGGGCCACCGGCCGGGCCTCCGCCCACCGCCAGGGGCCCGAACCGCTGGTCTACACCGCGGTGACCCGGTACTCCGTGCTCGCCGGGCTCGGCCTGTTCACCGTGGTGCTGTCCGGCGTGGTGAACGCCGCCATCCGGATGGACACCCTCGACCAGCTCACCAGCCCCTACGGGATGCTCGTGCTGCTGAAGCTGATCGGCTCGCTGCTGCTGGGCCTGGCCGGGCTGATGCACCGGCAGTGGATCATCCCGCGGCTGGCCACGGGCACCACCGCCCCGCCGCCGGCGGCCCGGCGCCTGCTGTGGCAACTGATCGCCGTGGAGGCCGCCATCATGGCCGCGATCATGTCCCTGGCCACCGTGCTCGCCCGGACCTCCCCGCCCGTGCCGGAGGAGACCGCCCCGGACGCCTCCCCGGCCCGCATCCTCACCGGCTACGACCTGCCCCCGGAGCTGACCTTCGAGCGCTGGTTCACCACCTGGCGCTTCGACTGGCTCTGGGTGGCCATCATCGCCTTCCTGGCCCTGTGGTACGTCAGGTCCGCCGTCCGGCTGTACCGCCGCGGGGACTCCTGGCCGGTGCTGCGCATCGCCTCCTGGCTGGTCGGCCTGACCATCCTGTTCTGGGTGACCTCCGGCGCCCCCGCGGTCTATGGCAAGGTCCTGTTCAGCGCCCACATGGTCGCGCACATGACGCTGACCATGATCTCCCCGCTGTTCCTCGTCCTCGCCGCTCCCGTCACCCTGGCCCTGCGCTCGCTGCCCACCCGCACCGACGGCTCCCGTGGTCCGCGCGAGTGGATCCTGGCGATCGTGCACTCCTGGTGGGGGAGGTTCATCACCCATCCGGGCGTGGCCGCGGTCAACTTCGCCGGCTCGATCCTGGTGTTCTACTACACCCCGTTCTTCGGCTTCGCCCTGAACGAGCACCTCGGCCACGAGTTCATGAACGTGCACTTCCTGCTCACCGGCTACATCTTCGCCTCGGTGATGATCGGGATCGACCCGCTGCCGCGCACGGTGCCGTACCCGATGCGCCTGGTGCTGCTGCTGGCCACGATGGCCTTCCACGCGTTCATCGGGGTCGCCATGACCTCGTCCGAATCGCTGCTCCAGGCCTCCTGGTTCGGTTCCACCGGCCGGCCCTGGGGACTGCCGGCCATCGACGACCAGCAGATCGGCGGTGCCGTCATGTGGGGCATCGGTGAGGTGCCCACCGTGATCATGGCCGTGATCGTCGCGGTCATGTGGTCCCGGTCCGACGCCAAGGAGACCAAGCGGCTGGACCGCAAGGCCGACCTGAACGGCGAGGCCGAGCTGAAGGCCTGGAACCGGATGTACGAACAGCTGGCCGACGACGACACCCCCACCGGAGGAACCCCGCGATGACCACCCCGATGCGACCCCGGAACGCCCGGCCCGGCCGTCTGACCGTGGCCGGGACCCTGCTGGCCGCGGCGCTGCTCGCGGCCGGCTGCACCGCATCCCCCGAGGAATCCGCGCCCGCCCCCTCCGATCCGCACGGCACCGCGGTGCCCGGCCAGCCGTCGTCGGGCGTGGCCTCCGTTGCCCCCACGGACGCGGAGCCCACCGTGCAGGCCCCTGATGCGCAGGCCTCCGACGCGCGGGCCGACCAGCGGGCCGTGGGCGCGGCGGCCGAGCGCGCGGCCAGCTTCGGGTTCACCAACCAGGTCTCCGCCACCGACGCCGAGATCCAGCGGACCCGCGAGGACTCCCGGCTGCGCCAGACGAACACCTCCGGGACCACCGTGGAGCCGGCCGGGTGCAAGGCCCCGCTCACGGCGGTCGACTGGTCGCCGATCCTGCTGCCCGGCGCGGACGCCTCCCGCCTGGACTTCGGCTCGGACGGCTTCACCGGCACCGGCAGCGTGGAGGTCGCCTCCCTCGAGGACCCGGAGGTGCTGGACAGACACCTGGCCAACGTCGAGCGGCTCGTGGCCGACTGCCCGGAACTGACGATGACCGTGACGAACGAGAACCTGCAGAAGAGCACCTTCGACGTCACGGCCCGGGCCTCCCGGGCCGAGGGTGCGGACGTCGACTCGGGGCTGGTGTGGACCCGGACCCCGGACGGCGGGGGAGCGGAGACCACCGCCCAGGTGCTGATCGGCCGGGCCGGGGACCACGTGGTCATGGTCTCCTTCATCGGGCAGCCCGAGGTGGCCGGCGAGGAGTTCACCACCATCGCCGAACAGGTCCTGGCCGCCGCCGCCGGATCGCTGTGAGGCGTTCCTGCGCTGTCGGGACGGGATCCGACGATGCGTGTCACGACGTTGCGCCGGCCTCGCCAGGCCGGAGCGTCGAGGTGCTGCGGGGGTTCACGGGTGGCCGCGTTGCTGACAGGATGGCGGGATCGACGTCCTGACGTCTTGCCGCACGCAGGCGCTGACGGGTTGACGGCCAGAGGGGTTGAGGCCCTGCGGGGCTGAGGGCCGGACGGGACGTCGAGACGACCGGACGACCCGACGCACGCGAGGAGACGACGATGGCCCACGGTGGACAGCCCCAGCCCGACGACAGCTTCCGGGACACCGAGACGAGTGAACTGGACCGGCACGGCACCCACCAGCCGGAGCGGGGCGTCACCGACGCCGGCAACCAGCCCGGCACCGGTGACGAACAGGACTGGGAGCCGACGTCGGAGGAGCAGTCCCGCTCGACGAACCCCGACCCGGCGGAGGGCAACGTCACCGGGCTGGAGCCCGGCGGCGGCGTCCCGGCCGGGGAGACCCCGCCCGCCGACGACCAGATGAGCCGCGACCAGGGTCACGAGGAGTAGCGGGCGCCGGCCCCGTCCGGCGAGGGAGCGCCGGCGCGATTACGCCCGTGGCGTTGTGTGACTTCACCGGCTGGAACCGCCCGGCGGCTCTCGGCGACAATGGAGCCCATGAGCAGCCCTGAAGACCAGCCGGTCAGCACTCCCGCCACCGCCACCGCCGCGACGGCCACGGCCCCCGCACCGCGCGCGGTCTCGCGCGTGCGGGCCTCCGAGCTGCACGGCCGCAGCTGGCTGAACACGGGCGGGAACCAGCTCGACCTGGCGGCCCTGCGTGGCAAGATCGTCATCCTGGACTTCTGGTCCTTCTGCTGCATCAACTGCCTGCACGTGCTGGACGAGCTG
>JAPFFX010000315.1 GCA_026645375.1 Citricoccus sp. WCRC_4
CCGTACCTGACCGCCGGCGCCCAGCCAGTACGCCTCCTCGGTGCGGGGGCTGCGGACGATGCCCCGCCCGTACCGCGTCAGCTCCGCCCACGTGTGGGGCTGCACCCAGTGCACCCAGGTCCCGCCCAGCTCCAGGTCGTGCCCCAGGCGGTGGTCCGTCCAGACGCGTCCGCCCACGCGGTGGCGCGCCTCGAGGACCACGACGTCGACGCCTGAGTTCGCCAGTTCCCGCGCGGCGATGAGGCCGGCAAAGCCGGCACCGACGACGACGACGTCGGCGGTCTCCTCGGGCGGGTACGGCTGGGTGACGGACACGGGTGCTCCTTCGGGGGGTGGGTGCCGATGGCCGCCCGCGGGCGGCCGGGGCGGGTCAGGTGCCGGGGACGATCTGTGGACCGATGTCCAGGGTCGTGACGGTGGGCGGGCTCGTGATCACCAGGACGACGGCGGTGCCGGTGCCGGCGTTGCGGATGGCGTGCGGGGTCGAGGTGCGGTACTCGGCCGTGTCGCCCGGTTCGAGGACGTGCTTCTCCTCGCCGATGGTGACCTCGGCGGCTCCGTCGATGACGGTGACGATCTCCTGGGCGTCACCGTGCGTGTAGGGCTCATCACCGGTGCCCTCGCCCTCGTCGAACTCCAGGCGGTACCCCTCGATGGCCTGCAGGGGCGGCGGGGTGAGGAGGATCTTGCGGTATCCCGCGGACTGGATGGCGGGGTGACGACCGAGCCGGGTGACCCGTCCCACCGAGGTCTGCTGGGTGAACAGGTCCGCGAGGTTGATGCCCAGGGCCTCGGCGATGCGGACCAGCGTGGCGATGCTGGCACCCGATTCACCCCGCTCGAATTGGCTGATGAAGCTCGGCGTGGTGCCGGTGAGCGATGCCAGTTCCCGCAGTCCCATGCCCCGGTCGGTGCGAAGTCGTCGGACCCGAGGGCCGGGATTGCCGGTGACGGAGTCGGGTGCCGTGGCACCGGACCGTTCGGCGGTCATGGGTGACCGTTGCCCGGGAGCGGGGAGCACCGCGGGGTGGAATGGGTGAACTGACGATGCACGGCAGTGCCTTCCTGATCGGAATTTCTGCACGGACGAGGGGGTGAGGACGGTCACGATCAGCCGCGAACAACAGCTATTGTGTTTGGTCACCATATTGCTACTCTGAACGACATCGCAAGCATGACTTAACGCTTGTTCAGTGGCAATGGCTCTGCTCGGCAGGTGATGTGGGGTCGCCGGACAACCTAAGGAGTACCGATGCACACGTCATCTCCGGGGCGCCGTAGGGCCCGCACAGTCACTCTCGGTATAGCGGCGGTCGTCGCGCTGGCCGGCTGTGGTTCGTCGGAACCGGAACCCTCCGCGACGTACGATCTCGGCACTCCCGTGGCGGGCGAGGTCCCGGAGGGGGTCTTCGAGGGCGTCACGCTCACCTTCGCCGGCTCCGGGGGCATCTTCCAGGACGGGCAGACCACCGCGGCCTGGACCCCCTTCGCCGAGGTGACCGGGGCGACGTTCCAGCAGGACGCCTTCGATCCCGGCAAGCTCAAGGCGATGGTGGAGAGCGGGAACACCACGTGGGACCTGGTCAACACGACGCAGTTCGACACCGCCCGCTTCTGCGGCACGCTGTACGAGGAGTACGACTACTCGAAGGTGGACATCTCCAAGGTGCCCGAGGGCACGATCACGGATGACTGCATGGTGCCGCAGATCCTCTACGGACTCGTGGTCGCCTATAACAAGGAGGCCTTCGGGGACAACCCGCCCACCAGCGCGGCCGACTTCTTCGATACCGAGAAGTTCCCGGGAACGCGCACGGTCAGCATGTCCCAGTACGTGGATCCGCAGATGCTCGAGTTCGCCATCGTGGCGGACGGCGGGGACACCGCCAACCTCACCCCGGAGCAGATCCCCACGGCCATGGAGAAGTACCGGTCGCTCGGGGATGACGTCATCGGCTGGACGAGTGGCGCGCAGGCCCAGCAGCAGCTCGAGAGTGGTGAGGCCGTCATGGGCCTGGTCTGGAGCGGCCGCGGGTATGGAGCGGCGGCGGCCGGTGCCCCGGTGGCGCCGATGTGGGACGAGTGGATGGTCATGGTCGATTCCACCGGTATCCCCAAGGGCACGAAGAACCTGGACGCGGCGTTCGCGGCCGTCAACTTCTACGGGGGCGCTGAGCAGCAGGCCACGATGACCGAGGAGACCTCCTACGGGCCCGTCAACACCGAGGCGAAGCCCGAGCTCGACGAGACGCTGAAGACGTGGATGACCACGGACAACCTGGAGACCGGTCATTACCCCAACGTCGACTTCTGGGTCGAGAACTACGACGCACTCGCCACCGAGTGGTCGGGCTGGGTGACCGGGGGCTGACCATGAGCTCCGCCACGCGAGCAATCGCGACCGACCCCGCGCTCGCCACGCCGCCGGCCAGCGCGGGGCGGGCCCGCCGGTCACGGGTCAAGTGGGGCCCGTTGCTTCTGCTGCTGCCGGCCATCGCGGTGGTCACCATGTTCTTCCTGGTGCCCCTGGTGGACGTGTTCATCCGCAGTGTCACCGACCCGGAACCGGGCCTGCAGAACTACGAGTGGCTGCTGACGAACCCCGTCAACCTCGAGGTCCTGGCCCGCACCTTCCTGACCTCGCTCATCGTCACGGTCGTGTGCCTGCTGGTGGCCTATCCGTACGCCTACCTGATGACGATCGTGGGCGAGCGTGCCCGGGG
This sequence comes from Citricoccus sp. WCRC_4, assembly GCA_026645375.1. Taxonomy (GTDB): domain Bacteria; phylum Actinomycetota; class Actinomycetes; order Actinomycetales; family Micrococcaceae; genus Citricoccus. Next base: position 2,724 of record JAPFFX010000315.1, read on the forward strand.
GTGGCTCACCCTCTTCGTCATGCTGCCGCTCTGGACCAGCATCCTCGTGCGCACGCTGGCCTGGATGGTGCTCCTGGCGGACACCGGCCCGATCAACGACTTCCTGGAGGCCATCGGCGTCGGCCGCCAACCGCTGATCCGCACGACCTTCGGCGTCGCGCTGGGCATGGCGCAGGTCCTGCTGCCCTTCATGGTGCTGCCGATCTACTCGGCGCTGGCGAAGATCGACCGCCGCCTGCTGGCGGCCTCGTCGAGCCTGGGAGCGAACGGGCTGACCTCGTTCTTCAAGGTCTACCTGCCGCTGTCGCGACCGGGCATCTTCGCGGGGTCGATCACGGTCTTCATCCTGGGCCTGGGTTTCTACATCATCCCCTCGCTGCTCGGTTCGCCGAAGGAGGCGATGGTCTCGTCCCTCATCTACCAGCAGGTCAGCGTGTTCCTGCTCTGGGGCCAGGGCGCGGCACTGGGCATCGCCCTGCTCGTGGTGACGATCATCATCCTCGTGGTCTTCAACAGGTTCGTCCGGGGCGCCAGCCTCGCTCCGGGGGTGGAACCGGAATGACCATGAAGAGAGTCCTCATCGCCTTCTCCGTCCTCGTGATCTTCCTGTTGATCGTGCCGACGCTCGTCATCGTGCCGATCTCCTTCAATGCCTCGCCCTCCTTCGACTTCCCGCCGAAGGGGTGGTCGCTGCAGTGGTACGAGAACTTCCTCACGGACCGCGAGTGGCTCAAGGCGCTCGGCAACTCGGTGCTGGTGGCGATCCTGACGGCGATCGTGGCCACGGTGGCCGGTGTGCTCGCGTCCCTGGGGCTGAGCCGCCTGAAGTTCCGGGGCAAGTCACTGCTGGAGAACTACTTCCTGGCGCCGATGATCGTCCCCGGGATCGTCATCGCGATCGGCCTGTACTCGCTGTTCATCCGGCTCGACCTGCTCGGCACCATCCCCGGGTTCGTCTTCGCCCACACGATCGTCGCCCTGCCGCTCGTCATCATCAACGTGATGGCCAGCCTCCAGGGTGTCGATCCGAGGCTCGCGCAGGCCGCCGCGAGCCTGGGGGCGAGCAAGGCGCGCACGTTCTTCACGGTCACGCTGCCGCTCATCGTCCCGGGTGTCACGGCGGGGGCGCTGTTCGCCTTCGTCACCTCGTTCGACGAGATCATCCTGTCCCTGTTCATCCAGGATCCGAGCCTGCAGACGCTTCCGGTGAAGATCTACCGGAGCGTCACGCAGAGCACCGACCCGACGGTCGCGGCGGTCGCCGTCGTCACCATGGCCGTCTCCGTGGTCGTCATGCTGGCCGCCCAACTTGCCACCCGAAAGAGGAAGGCCCTCACATGACCGAGACTGGAGCGCAGAGCGTGGGCGCAGCCGAACCCGGTGACCGGGTGTCCGGGGACGTGTCCCTGGACACCCGCACCATCCAGCAGATCAACGAGGCGGGCATCAGCCTCAAGGGCGTCACCAAGCGGTACGGGGACAAGGCCGTGGTGGACGACATCGACCTGGTCATCGAGCCCGGCGAGTTCATGACGCTGCTCGGGCCCAGCGGCTCGGGCAAGACGACCACGCTCAACATGATCGCAGGGTTCGCGGACGTGACCGAGGGCCTGCTGCACATCCACGGCAAGCCGGTGGCCAAGCTGCCGGCACACAAGCGGGACATCGGCATGGTGTTCCAGAACTATGCGCTCTTCCCGCACATGACGGTCGAGGAGAACGTGGCGTACCCGCTCCAGCGCCGCAAGATGCCCAAGGCCGAGCAGAGGAAGCGGATCGCCGAGTCACTGCAGATGGTGCGCCTGGCCGAGTACGGCGGCCGGTACCCGGCGGAGCTGTCCGGCGGCCAGCAGCAGCGCGCGGCGCTGGCCCGTGCCCTCGTCTACAACCCGAGGGTGCTCCTGATGGACGAACCCCTGGGCGCGCTCGACAAGAAGCTGCGCGAGTGGCTGCAGATGGAGATCAAGCGCATCCACCAGGAGGTCGGCTCCACCTTCGTCTACGTGACGCACGACCAGGAGGAGGCGCTGTCCCTCTCCGACCGGATCGCCGTCTTCAACAACGGCAAGATCGAGCAGGTCGGCACGGGCGTGGAGCTCTACGAACATCCGGACACCCTGTTCGTGGGGCGGTTCCTCGGGGAGTCCTCCGTGCTGCGGGCCCCGAGCTCCACGGCCACCGTCCGGGACGGGAACACCACCCTGGCCGTGGGCGATCATCACGTGACCGTCCCGGGGGAGCGCCGGGGGGTCGAGAGCCTGGCGGTCCTCGTCCGCCCGGAGAACCTCTCGCTCGAACTCCCGGGTTACGTCCCGGCCTCCAGCACGGAGAACGCCCTGCCGGTCACGGTCAAGACGGCCACGTACCTCGGCGTGGGCTGGCGGTACGACGTGGTCCTCTTCGACGGGACCAGCGGCATCGTCCGCACTCCCAACGACGCCACGCGCTTCGGGCCGGGGGACCAGGCGATCGTGACGTGGGACGTCCGCCACGGCGTGCTGCTCGAGGACCTGGGCGAAGGGGACGAATCCACGACGTGACCGCGGGCCGCCGCGGCCGGTGACCGCCGTGGGCCACCCGGGTCGTTCTGCCGGGACGGCCCGCCCACCCGGTGACTCAGCTGACCGGCAGGTCCAGGTTCTGCACACGCAGCATGCCCCGCGCCAGCACCTTGCCGGAGGCCTCGTCGGTGATGACGACCTGCCAGAGCTGCTGGGTCCGGCCCTGGTGCAGCGCCTCGGCCGTCACCAGGGCGCGGCCGCCGGTGCTGGCCCGCAGGAAGTCCGTGGCGTTGTGGACCCCGACGGCGAACTGTCCTCGCCCGGCCACGGCGGCATTCGCCCCGGCCCCGCCGGCGATCTCCACGATGGTCGCGTAGACACCGCCGTGCACCACGCCCTGGTCGGTGTGGTGCTCGGGGCCGAAGTCTGCGTGCCCGCGCACTCGCGTGGCGGACACCTCGTCCGCGACGAAGCCGGAGGCGCGGATGAAGGCGCTGGGCGCAGGGGCGGTGAGGTCGGTCATGGCGGGCTTCCTCCCACGGGGCAGGCGTGCGGTCTCTGCGGCCATCATGTCAGGTGATCGGCCGGCGGCGGGCCGGGACGTCATGGCCGAGGACCCGCCGCCACCCGGGGGTGGGGACCCGTCCTCGGCGTCGCGTCGCAGCCGGGGGTGAGCCGGCCGCGG
>JAPFFX010000341.1 GCA_026645375.1 Citricoccus sp. WCRC_4
CCGCAACGCCGCAGTGGCGATCATGGGCAAGGTCAAGCTGTCCGGCGCCCACGCCGTTCTCGTAGCTGATACCACAGGGTTCGCCGGGATCCAGCCGCTCGAGGCGCTGGTGAACGACGACTGGACCTGTCGGCGACATTTCGGGCGCGGGACGGATGACGTGGATCCGACGCGCGGCGTCGTGGGGCTGGGCCCCAGCCCCAAAAGTGAAGACACGCTCGAACCTGAGAATCCAGGCGAGCCTGTCGGGCTCCGTGCGGGTGGTGACCGGGTGGTCCTGACGTCAGGAGATGCGACATTCCGGCGGCAGTCAAGTATGCCAGAACCTGTCCTGCGGGGCGGGCCGCCGCATAAGTTACTGCGCATGCCACAGACTGCACACAGCCAGGACACAGCCGTAGACGCTAAGCCGTCCAAACGTGTCGTCGGGATCGATGCCGCGCGCGGGCTTGCTTTGATCGGCCTGCTAGCCGCCCACGTGTTCCCCGTCGCGAACGAGGACACCGGGGAATCGACGCTGGCGCATGAGTTGTTCGCCGGGGACTCGGCCGCACTGTTCGTCATGCTCGCGGGGGTGGGCCTGGCCCTGCTCACCGGGGGGCGGACCCCTCACGAGGGCCGGCGAATGACCGCGGACCGGGCCGGGGTCGCGGTGCGCGCGGTGCTGGTCGGACTGACCGGGCTGATGATCGCCATGTTCATGCCGGCTGACCCCCCGGCCAACGGCATCCTGCTCTACTTCACCCTGTACTTCCTGTTGGCGATCCCCTGCTTCCGGCTGCGACCGCGGACCCTGTTCCTCTTGGCGGCGGCCTGCGGGATCATCACCCCGGTGCTGATGCAACGGTTCTACCCGGTGTTGCCGGAGACCTCGGTGTACGAGCACACCGTGGTGACCCTGCTCACCGAGCCGGCCGGCGTCGCCGCCGAGCTGCTGCTCACTGGGACTTATCCCGCCCTGGCCTACATGGCCTTCGTCCTGGTCGGCCTGGGCCTGGGCCGCGTGGACCTGAACAGCACTCGGGTCCAGGCCAGCATCGTCGCAGTCGGGGCGGGCCTGACCATCCTGGCCAACACCGTCTCCCACCTGTTGCTCCAGACAGCCGGTGGCTACCAGGCGCTGCTGGACGCCCCGGGGGCGACACAGGAGATGGTGGACGAGGCCCTGATGGTCGCCCCCGACGTTCTGCCCGACACCTCGTGGTGGTGGCTGGTCATCGCGACCCCGCACTCCAATACCCCCTTCGCCATCGCCTCGAGCCTGGGCATGGCCATGCTCGTGCTGGGAGTCGTCCTGTTGGTGGCCCGCCGGTTCGGCCGGTGGCTGGCCCCACTGACCGCGATGGGCGCGATGACCATGAGCGTCTACACCGCGCACATGATTGCGCTGAGCTTCGAACTCCACTACGAGAATCCGGTGCTGTGGTACATCGTCCACCTCTCCGTGGCGGTCGTCTTCGCCCTGGCCTGGACCCGGTGGCTTGGTCGGGGGCCTCTCGAGAAGCTCATGACCGTCGGTGCCCAGCGCGCCATGCAACGGTACGTCCTCGACAACGGCACCTACGACGCGGCCCCCTCCACACGATCCCCGACCGACGACCACCAGAGTCCACGACCCGGCGACCTTTCCCCAGCCCAGTCGATGGCCGGCACCCAGCAGTCCGAAACCCCGCCCAACGCGGAGGTCGACCAGACGTCTGCAAGGCCCGGAGAGGTCGCCTCTCGACCACCCCTGACCCCCACCACCACAGCACGCCTCGAGGCACCTAGGGAGAAGCCATGATGAAGATTCTGATCGTCGGAGCCGGAGCCACCGGCGGGTATTTCGGGACCCGCCTGATCCAGGCCGGCCGGGACGTGAGCTTCCTGGTCCGCCCGCACCGCGCCGAACAACTACGGGACGGCCTGCGCGGCTACGGGCCCGGCTACGACCAGACCGTGCCGGTCCGGACCGTGACCGCAGGCGAACTGGACGGACCCTATGACCTGATCCTGCTGATGACCAAGGCCTGGTCTCTGGACCAGGCCATGGAGGACATCACCCCGGCCGTGGGACCGGACACCACCATCCTGCCCCTGCTCAACGGCATGGCCCACCTGGAACGGGTCAACGCCCGGTTCGGACGCCACGCCGTGCTCGGCGGGATCGTTCGCGTGGTGACCACCGTGACCCCAGAGGGCGCGGTCTTCCAGCTCAAGCCGGGGGCCACCCTGATCTTCGGTGAACAAGACCAGCAGCACACCGACCGGGTGGCCCGGATCCAGCGAGAACTCTCGGTCCCCGGGTACGACCTGGTCCTGGACGAGGACGTCCTGGCCGCGATGTGGCACAAGTGGGCATTCATCGCAACGGGCGGTACCACCACGTGCCTGATGCGTGGCACCATTGGCCATATCCTGTCCACCCCCGGCGGTCGAGAGTTCGTCCTGGACGTCATCGCCGAGACCGAACGGGTCGCCGCGGCCGCCGGCTACCCCGTCTCGCCCGCTGCCCACGCGGCGAGCCTGGAGATGTTCACCGAACCCGGCTCCGTGTTCACCTCCTCCCTGTACCGAGACCTGACGGGCGGGTCCCGGCACGAGGGTGAGCACCTGCTCGGTGAGTTCGTGGCCGCCGCCGAGCGACTCGGTGTGGACGTCCCCCTGACCCGGCTGGCCCTGGCCCACGTCCGCGTCCACGACCAGGCCGGCAGCCCACGGCCGCAGTCGGTGCTCGCCGGAACCCACTGACGGGGAC
>JAPFFX010000352.1 GCA_026645375.1 Citricoccus sp. WCRC_4
CGTTGATCTCGAACAACCCCAGGTCCGAACCACCCGCGATCGACAGCAGCACACCGTGCGCGCCCTCGATACTTGCCTCCAGCAACGGAGACGAGATGGCCGCCTCGGCGGCCGCGACCGCGCGGTCCTCACCGCGGGACGAGCCGATGCCCATCAGCGCGGAGCCCGCGTTCGACATGACCGCCTTGACGTCGGCGAAGTCCACGTTGATCAGGCCGGGGGTGGTGATCAGGTCGGTGATGCCCTGGACACCGGAGAGCAGCACCTGGTCGGCGGACTTGAAGGCGTCCAGTACCGAGACGTTGCGGTCGGAGATGGACAGCAGCCGGTCGTTCGGGATCACGATCAGGGTGTCGACCTCGTCGCGCAGGGCATCGATCCCGGATTCGGCGCTGGTGGCCCGGCGCCGGCCCTCGAAGGTGAACGGACGGGTCACGACGCCGATGGTCAGGGCACCCAGCGAGCGGGCGATGCGGGCGACGACCGGTGCGCCACCGGTACCGGTGCCACCGCCCACGCCGGCGGTGACGAAGACCATGTCGGCCCCGCGCAGGACCTCCTCGATCTCCTCGGCGTGGTCCTCGGCGGCCTGGCGACCCACCTCCGGGTTCGCCCCGGCGCCCAGTCCGCGAGTCAGCTCCCGTCCGACGTCCAGCTTGACGTCTGCGTCACTCATCAGCAGCGCCTGGGCATCGGTGTTGATGGCGATGAACTCCACGCCGCGGAGTCCCACGTCGATCATGCGGTTCACGGCATTGACGCCGGCGCCGCCGATGCCGACGACCTTGATGACGGCCAGGTAGTTCTGGGGTGCTGCCACGGTGTTTGTCCCTTGTTCGGTGTCTGTCTGTCTGGTGTCCGGCCTGCGCCCCGGACGCCCATCGGGCGCCGCCGCGCCCTCCGGGTGGCTTAACGTTCAGGTTGAAGGTTAGTGTTATGTCAACCTGTGTTCTGGGTGAAACGTTATGGTGCCGACGCGGATCTCGCAAAGACCCGCTCCCGCGTGTCGCCGTTGCGCGCCCCGGGGAGCACTCGTCCACGGTCTCCTCACCGGGTCACCGGGTAGTCCGGGATCGAGACGTCGAACTCCTCGACCGGGTCCGCCTCGTCCTGCGGGACCTTCAGCAGGGCTGCCAGGACCTGTGCCTTCCGCACCCCCTGTTCCGCGTTGCCCCAGAGCACGGTGCGCCCGTCCTCGAGCGTGAGGGTCACGGAGTCCACCGTCTGCGCCGAGGCGGAGTCCATGCGTTTCCGGATGGGATCCGGCAGCGAGCCCAGGACGGTCGTGATCGCGTCGAAGACCTCGGGGTCGGACAGGTCGGCGGCATCGGAGACGCTGGGCAGCCGGTAGGGTTCGGCCTCCTCCGCCGAGAGGGTGGCGACGGCCTGGCCCCGGGCCGAGTACAGCACACGCTCCTCCCCCTGCGGCACCTGGGCGACCGGTTGGTGCTCCACGACCTCCACGATCAGCGACGCGGGCGGTTCCGCCCGGACCCTGACCTCCTCGACGGCGGGTTCTCCCGCGAGCAGCTCCGCGACGGTCCGCTGGCCCACCTGCGGCAGGGGCACTCCGTGCAGGGGCCGTACCAGTGCCTCGGCCCGCTCCCGGGGCAGCAGGTCGGTGCCCGTGACCGTGATGGTGCGGATGGCCAGCAGGGGGGAGAAGTACAGCACCGCGCCGAGCGCGACCAGCAGCACCAGGCCCGCCACACCGATCACCCGCCACAGGCGGACCCGGCGGCGCCGGGCCTGCTCGGGTGTCTGCGGGAAGGCCAGGACGTTGTCATCGCCCGCGGTCATCAGGTCGGTCGTCGTGGAGGCCTCCGGGCCGGCGTCCGTCCTATCGCCCGCCATCGCCGCTTTCCTCGTCGCGGTCCGCCAGCGCCGCCAGGATCGCCCCGCCCTGGGCGGTGACGTCCCCGGCGCCCATGGTCAGGATGACGTCTCCGGGACGCGCCGCGGCGACCAGGCCGGCCACGCCGGCCTCGGCGTCCTCCGGGACCTCGCCGGAGCCCGGCAGGAGGGTGGACAGCCGGCGGGTGATCAGGGTCGAGTCGACGCCGGCGATCGGCTCCTCCCGGGCCGGGTAGACGGGCAGGACCCGCACGCCGTCGGCCGCCGAGAGCGCCTGCGCGAAGCCGTCCGCGAAGTCGCGGGTGCGCGAGAACAGATGGGGCTGGAAGAGCACGTGGACCCGGTGCCCGCCGGCCACCGAGCGTCCGGCGGCGATGGCCGCCGCCACCTCGGTGGGATGGTGCGCGTAGTCGTCGAACACGCGGACGCCGGCACGCTCACCGCGGAACTCGAACCGACGCGCCGTGCCGCGGAAGGCCTCCAGTCCGCGGGCCGCGTCCTCGGCCTCCAGGCCGGCGTGGTGGGCGGCCAGCAGGACCGCGGCGGCGTTCAGCGCGTTGTGCCGACCGGGAACGGCCAGTTCCACCTGCGTGGAGCGTCCGCCGGCCCAGCGGAAGGTGACGCGCTGCCCGGTACCCCCGGCCGTCCCGGCCGGCTCGCTGTCCGCCAGGACGAGGTCGTCGCCCCGTCCGGACTCCGAACCGTAGGTGACGACACGGGGCGCGGGCCGGCCGGCGGCGGCCTCGGCGCGGACCCACTGGGCCAGGGCCAGGGCTCCGGGATCGTCGGCACAGGCCACCAGCACACCGTCCGGGGGCAGCAGCAGCGCGAAGTCGCGGAAGACCTGCACCACGGCGTCGGCCGAGCCGTAGAAGTCGAGGTGGTCGGCCTCCACGTTCGTGACGATCGCGATCTGCGGCCGGTAGTTCAGCAGCGTACCGTCGGACTCGTCGGCCTCGGCGATGAACCACTCCCCCGCACCTGCCCGCGCGTTGGTCCCCAGGCCGGCGACCGCGGCGCCGACGGCGAAGGTCGGATCGGCGCCGGCGCGGGTGAACGTCATCGCCGCCATCGAGGACGTGGTGGTCTTGCCGTGGGTCCCGGCGACCGCGAGCACCCGGTGGCCGGCCATCGCGGCGGCCAGCCCCTGGGAGCGGTGCAGGACGGGCACGCCCCGCGCGATCGCGGCGTCGTACTCGGGATTCCCCGGGCCGGCGATCGACGAGGCCACGACGGTGTCCACGCCGGCCCCACCGGCGCGTTGCGCCACCCGGTCGAGGTTCTGCGCCTCGTAGCCGACGAACACCGCGGCCCCAGCCGACTCGAGTTCGCGCATCACCGGCAGGTCCTTGGCATCGGTCCCGGAGATCGGCACCCCCTGCTGCTGCATGATCCGCGCGATGCCGGACACCCCGACGCCGCCCAGGCCCAGGAAGTGGACGCGGCCCAGGGCGGCCAGGGACGGCGCCATGGGTCGCACCGGTGTGGTCTCGTCGGTCGGTCGGGTCATCGGGGTCCTCCTGCGGCGTTCAGGACCAGGCGCGCCATGGCCCGGTCGGCATCCCGGATCCCCAGCGAGGCGGAGGCCGCGGACATCCGCTCCAGCCGCCCGGCGTCCAGGGCCAGGGGAATGAGTTCTCGGCGGACCCAGTCCGCGGTGAAGGACTCGTCCTTCACCAGGACGGCTCCGTCCGCCGTCACCAGCCCGCGGGCGTTGAGGGCCTGCTCGCCGTTGCCGATCGGCAGCGGGACGAACACGGCGGGCAGCCCGACGGCGGCCAGCTCGCAGACCGTGCCGGCCCCCGAGCGGGCGACGATGAGGTCGGCCGCGGCGTAGGCCTGCTCCATGCCCTCCAGGTACTCGACCTGGTGGTATCCGGGCGAGGCGACCGGGTCGCCGTCGGGCCCCAGGACCTGCTTACCGCGGCCGGTGAGGTGCAGGACCTGCAGGCCGGCCGCGGCGAGGTCCGGGAGGGCCGCAGCGATCGTCCGGTTGACGTTGAGCGCGCCCGAGGACCCGCCGGTGACCACCACCGTGGTGGCGGCGGGATCCAGTCCGAGGGCCCGGCGGGCGGGCTCACGGGCCGCGGCCCGGTCGAGGGCGGAGATCTCCCGGCGCATCGGCATCCCCACGTGCAGGGCGCCCGGCAGGACCGTCTCTGGGAACGCGGTGGCCACGGCCGCCGCCCGGCGTGCCCCGACGCGGTTGGCCAGCCCGGCCCGGACGTTGGCCTCGTGGATGACCACCGGTACCCGGCGCCGGGCGGCGGCCAGGTACACGGGGGTGGAGACGTAACCGCCCACGCCGACCACGACGCCGGCCCGACGCCGGTCGAGGATGTCACCCGCCTGGGCGACGGCCCGCCGGAAGCGGGAGGGCAACCGGACCAGGTCCATGGTGGGACGACGGGGCATCGGGACCCGGTCGATGGTGTCCAGCTCGTAACCGGCGGCCGGGACGAGGCGGGTCTCCATGCCGGAGGCGGTGCCGACCATGGTGCAGTGCACGGCGGCGGGGCGGCCGTCCGCGGTCGAGGCCTCATCGAGGGCCCGGGCGATGGCGAGCATGGGGCTGATGTGGCCGGCCGTTCCGCCGCCGGCCAGGACCACGTTGAGGGTATCGGGCATCAGTGGGCCTCCTCCGAATCGGGGCGTGCGTTCACGGCGGAGCCGCTGCCGGCCCCCGGGACCCGGCCGGCCCGGTGCTGTTCCCGGGCGAAGGCCAGGACCACACCGACGCCCGCCAGGACGAACGTCAGGGCGGAACCGCCGTAGGAGACGAACGGCAGGGGCACGCCGATGACGGGCAGCAGGCCGGTGACCATGGAGATGTTGATGAATGCCTGGCCCACGATCCAGGCCAGGATGCCGCCGGTGCAGATCCGGATGAACACGGAGTCGGTGCGCCGCGCGACCCGGAACATGCCGACGGCGAGCCCGGCGAAGAGCGCGAGCACCAGCAGGGCACCGACGAGTCCGAGCTCCTCGCCGAGGATGGTGAAGATGAAGTCGTTCTCCGCCTCGGGGATGTAGCTCCACTTCTGCCGGGACTGGCCCAGCCCGAGTCCCCACCAGCCTCCGGAGGCGAGGGCGTACAGGCCGTGCTGTGGCTGGTAGCACGGGTCGGTGGCGAAGTCGCAGTTGCCCAGCCAGGCCTGGATGCGCACCGTGCGGTTGGCCGAGACGAGGGCCATGATGACCACGCCCACCGCGGCCACGGCTCCGGCCACCGCGAAGTACAGCAGCCTCGTGCCGGCCAGGAACAGCACCGCTGCCACGATCAGCATGATGACCATGGCGGTGCCCAGGTCCCGGCCGAGCATGACCAGGCCGAGGAGGATGGCGCCAACCGGGAAGAGCACCGGCACCACGGAGTGCTTGAGCTGGCCGATGAGCCGGCCCTTGCGTTCCAGCACGGCGGCCGCCCAGAGGGCGAGGGCCAGTTTCGCCGCCTCCGAGGGCTGTCCCGTGGCCGGGCCGATCTTGATCCAGTTGCGGTTGCCGTTGACCTCGTGGCCCAGGGGTGTCAGGACGAGCATCAGCAGCACGATGGCGATGACCAGCGCCGGCCAGGCCAGCCGGCGCAGGCGGTCCGTGCTCAGCCGCGAGAGGAAGACCATGACGCCCAGTCCGACGACGGCGAAGACGGCCTGCCGGATGAACAGGTCGTAGGAACCGGTCGTCTCGCCGATGTTCTCCACGGAGGAGGAGGACAGCACCATGACCAGCCCGATCACGGTCAGCACGAGGGTGCAGCCGAGGATGAGGACGTAGGACGACGCCGAGCCGTCCCCCTCCAGGAAGGACCACATCCGCCGCCACCAGTGCGCCGGGCCGCGGCCGCCACGGCCCGTTCGCCCGGGCCCTGCGGCCGGTCCGGTGCCGCGGGCCGCGC
>JAPFFX010000378.1 GCA_026645375.1 Citricoccus sp. WCRC_4
GAGGCGGCCTGCACCGGGGCCGCCGGAACCTCCGGTGCCGTGCGAGCGGCCCGCGCCCGGCGGGCCGGGCGCCCGGCCCCCTCGGCGGCGGCGCCGTAGCCGACCAGCGTGGGCACGCGACCGTCGGAGCGGGCGGGGGCGGCGCCGTCGGGCCCGTCCTGGCCGGGCTCCCCCGGCAGGTCGAAGGACACGATGGGCGCCCCCACGGCCACGACCGCGCCGGGTTCACCGTGCAGGGCGGTGATGGTGCCCTCGAAGGGGCTGGAGAGCTCGACGACGGCCTTGGCCGTCTCCACTTCGGCGAGCACCTGGTTGACGGTGACGGAATCGCCGACCGAGACCTTCCAGTCCAGCAGTTCGGACTCCGTGAGCCCTTCGCCCAGGTCGGGCAGGTTGAAGACCTTCAGCATCTCAGCCACGCTCCGTTCCGTCGGCGGCCAGCGGCGTCGGTGGCGCGAACGGGTCGATCGAGTCCAGGGAATTGGGCCGGCCCAGGGCCCGGTCCACGCCGTCCAGGATCCGGTCCAGGTCCGGGACGTGGTGGTGCTCCAGCTTGGCCGGAGGGTAGGGGATGTCGAAGCCGGTGACGCGGACCGGTGCGTGCTCGAGCCAGTGGAAGCAGCGTTCGGTCACGGTGGCGGCGATCTCGGCGCCGAGGCCCCCGGTGCGGCTGGCCTCGTGGGCGATCACCAGTCGTCCGGTCCGGCGCACCGAGGCCTCGATCAGCCCGTAGTCCACCGGCGAGAGCGAGCGCAGGTCGATGACGTCGATCGAGATCCCGTCGGCCGCGGCGGCGTCGGCGGCCTGCAGGCAGGTCTTCACCAGGGGACCGTAGGCCACGAGGGTGACGTCCGTGCCCTCGGCGACGACGGCGGCCGGCCCCATGGGCCGCAGCGGGGCCGAGAGGTCCACCGGCCCGCGGTCGTGGTAGCGGCGCTTGGGCTCGAGGTAGACCACGGGGTCGTTGCTGGCGATGGCCGCCCGGATCAGGTCGTAGCCCTCCTGCGGCGTGGACGGGGAGACCACGCGCAGCCCGGCGGTGTGCACGAAGTACGCCTCCGGGGACTCGGAATGGTGCTCGGGAGAACCGATGCCGCCGCCGAAGGGGATCCGGATGGTCACCGGCATCGGCACGGCGCCGCGGGTGCGGTAGTACGTCTTGGCGACCTGCGAGACGATCTGGTCGAACGAGGGGTAGACGAAGCCGTCGAACTGAATCTCCACCACGGGCCGGTAACCCCGGTAGGCCAGTCCCACCGCGGTGCCCATGATCCCGGACTCGGCCAGTGGGGTGTCCACCACGCGGTCCGGCCCGAACTCCTGCATCAGCCCGTCCGTGATGCGGAAGACGCCGCCGAGGGTGCCGATGTCCTCCCCCATCAGCACGACCTTCTCGTCCTCGGCCAGGGCGGCCCGCAGGCCCGCCGTGATGGCCTTGCCGAAGGTGGTCTCCTGTGCGCTCATCGGGTTCCCGCCTCCAGCTGCTCGCCGTCGAACTGGGCCAGGTAGAGCCGGTAGTGCTCCCGCTGGCGGGCCAGCTCATGGTGGGGTTCGGCGTAGACGTGCTCGAAGAGCGCCTCGGGACCGGGGTCGACCAGCCCCGCCAGCCCGGTCCGCAGGGCGGCGGCCATCTCGTCCGCGGCCGCCGCCGAGGCCTCGCGGACCGCCTCGATCGTCAGGGCCCCGCCCCGGGCGTCCCGGTCCGAGCCCGTCAGGGTGGCGGCCAGGTGGGCCTCGACCCGGTCGATGGGGTCCTTGGCCCGCCAGGCCTCGACCTCGTCCTTCGACCGGTAACGGGTCGGGTCGTCGGCGGTGGTGTGCGGCCCCATGCGGTAGGTGACCGCCTCGATGAAGGTGGGGCCACCGCCGTTGCGGGCCCGCTCCAGGGCACGACGGGTGGCGGCCAGCACGGCCAGCACGTCGTTGCCGTCCACGCGCATGGCCGGGATGCCGAACCCCCAGGGGCGGTCGGCGATGTGCCGCTTGGCCTGGAGGGTGACGGGCTCCGAGATGGCCCAGTGGTTGTTCTGGCAGAAGAAGACGACCGGGACGTGGTAGCTCGCGGCGAAGACCATGGCCTCGTTGACGTCGCCCTGGCTGGTGGCACCGTCCCCGAAGTAGCTGATCGCGGCCGCCTCCGAGTGGTCCCGGCGCAGGCCCATGGCGTAGCCGACGGCGTGCAGGGACTGGGCGCCGATGATGATCTGCTGGGCGGCGAGATTGGTCTCGGCCGGATTCCAGCCGGCGTAGGTGGAACCACGCCACAGGCGGACCAGTCCGAGCGGGTCGACGCCCCGCAGGTAGGCCACCCCGTTCTCCCGGTAGGAGGGGAACACGTAGTCCTCACGCTGCAGCGCCGCCGCGGAACCGACCTGGGAGGCCTCCTGCCCGAGCAGCGGCGGCCAGAGGGCGAGCTCGCCCTGGCGCTGCAGGTGGGTGCACTCGGTGTCCAGGCGGCGGATCACCGTCATGTCCCGGTGCAGCCCCGCCAGCATGGTCGCGGTCACGTCCTCCAGCCAGGGGTCCAGGTCGTGATCCGGACGGCGGTGGCCCTCCGGCGTCAGGACCTGGTGCAGGTCCGGTTCGGGCACGTGCGGCATGCCGGTGGGCGGGGTGTTCAGACTGACCGTTCCCATGGGGGTCCTCCTCGTTCGGGCCGTCACTGGGTGGGTGATGGGCCCTCGCCGTGGATGCGGCCTGGGTGTCGGCCGCGATGACTTGTGATGCTAGTCACATTGAAGAGGGTGCACAAGATATGATCGGCGCAGTGGGCAACCTGCCCGCGTTTCGCCCCCGACACCCGTGAGAACGTGAGCATGATGCGCACCCTGGACACCACCGACCTGCGGATCCTGGCCGCCCTCTCCGACATGCCGGACGCCACCACCGTGGCCCTGGCCCAGTACCTGGGCCTGTCCCGCAACACGGTCCAGGCGCGACTGGCCCGGCTCACCGCCGAGGACGTGTTCCTCCCGTTCGAACGGCGGATCAGCCTGACGGCCCTGGGGCACCCGTTGACCGCGTTCGTCCAGATCCACGTGCACCAGCAGCAGCTGGCCGAGATCACGACGGCACTGACCCGGATCCCGGAGATCGTCCAGGCGCACGGCCTGACCGGGTCCGCGGACGTCCTGGCCCGGGTGGCCGCGCGCAGCGCGGAGGACCTGTTCCGGGTCCACACCCGCATCCTCGCCATCGAGGGCGTGGAGCGGGCGGACACGTCCCTGGCGATGGCCGAGCTGGTGCCGTGGCGGACCGTGCCGCTGGTCGAGTCCCTGCTCGACGGCGGCGCGGGGGACGCTTAGTCCAGGACGGTCAGGACGTCGATCGAGGCGTCCAGGAAGGCGTCGACCTGGGCCTCGTCGTAGCCCTCGGCCCCCCGGGCCGCGGAGAAGACGGCGCGGCGCACCTCGTTCGCTTCCAGGGGGGCCTGCCCGTCGAACCGCGCGAGCAGGCGGCGGCACAGCGCGTCGACGCCGCCGACGTCGTAACTGGCGGCCTCCGCGCGGGACGGACGGCGGAAGCGCTCCCCGTCCGGTCGCCCCAGCCGCCCGCGGAGGATCTCCACCGACCCCTGCACCCGAGCGGACCAGGCCTCCTCGCCCTCGGAGCGGATCCGTTCCTGGCGCTCGGCCTGGGCCAGGGCGTCCTCGAGGCGGTCCAGCACGTCGTCGACCTGGTCGGCGGCGTAGCCGCCCTTGACGGCGTCGAAGGCGATCCGGCGGATGTCCGCGGACCGCAGGCCCCCGGCGCCCTCGTAGGCCACACGCGCCCGGGCCATGAACCGGTCGACCTGGCGCCGGTGGTAGCCGAACGTGTCAGGCGGGGCCACGTCGAAGGGCTGCCGGTCGGCCGAGGCCATCACCCGATGCGTGAGCCCCTGCGTGTCCTGCCGCGTGCCGTGGTCCATCGGGGAGGCGCTCCTTCTGCGGGAAAAGTCGTGGTGCCGAGACCATCGTAGCCAGCGGGGGCGCGAGACGGTTGAGGCCGGGCCGGGTGGTCCGGCCGGGTCAGACGAAGGGCAGCGCGAAGACCATGTAGGCGACCGGGGCGGAGAACACGAGTGAGTCCAGCCGGTCCATGGCCCCGCCGTGCCCGGGCAGCATCGAGCCCATGTCCTTGATGTTCAGCTCACGCTTGACCATGGACTCCGCGAAGTCCCCCGCGGTGGCGGAGGCGACCGTCAGCAGGCCCAGGAGACTGCCGACCCACCAGGGGTGGTCCAGCAGGAAATGGACCGCGAGGGTCCCGACCACCACGGACCCGGCCACCGAACCGGCGAATCCCTCCCAGGACTTCTTGGGGCTGACCTTCGGGGCCATCGGGTGCCTGCCGAACGAGGCTCCCACGATGTACCCGAACGTGTCATTGGCCACCACCATGAGCAGCATGCAGGCCACCATGATGTTGCCCTGCTCCTGACGCAGCAGGGCGACGGCGAAGGAGAGCAGGAACGGCACCCACATCACGATGAACACGGACACCAGTACGCTCTCACCGCGTGCCGGCAGGTCCTCCGCCACGGCCCAGACCAGGATGAGCAGGACCGTGCCGAGCAGGGCCAGCACGAGCGCCTCGGCGCCTCCGGCGAAGGCGCCCAAGGGCATCGCCACGGCACCGGTCCACAGCGGGATCCGGGGTACGTCCAGGCCGCGCCGGGAGATCGCGCTGGCGGTCTCGGTGACACCCAGCAGCAGCAGGGCGACCACGAGGATGGCGAGCACGACCGGCAACCAGATCAGGCCGACGAGGGCGCCGCCCAGCAGGAGACCACCGACGGTGATGGCTGCGGGGAGGTTGCGGCCGGCCTTGGCCTTCCGGGCCTGGGCCGCCTCCAGTTCCCGCCGCTGCCGCCGGGTCTGCGGTGGTCCCCGGTCCGGGACCGGCCGCGGCCCGGCGGGAGCGGAGGGTTCGGACGTCATCGGGTGCGGTGCCGCTCAGACCTCGAGGAGCTCGGCTTCCTTGCGCTTGGCCATGTCCTCGATGGTCTCCGTGTACTTGCGGGTCAGGGCGTCGAGCTCCTTCTCCGCGCGGCTGCCCTCGTCCTCGCCGATCTCGCCGTCCTTGACCATCCGGTCGAGGGTCTCCTTGGCCTTGCGGCGGGAGTTGCGCAGCGAGACCTTGTGCTCCTCGGCCTTGGACTTGACCAGCTTCACGTACTCCTTGCGGCGCTCCTCGGTCAGCTCCGGCATGACGACCCGGATGACCTTGCCGTCGTTGGACGGGTTGGCGCCGATCTCCGAGTCGGACAGGGCCTTCTCGATGTTCCGCAGGGCGCTGACGTCGAAGGGGGAGATCAGCAGGGTGCGGGCGTCGGTGGTGGTGAACGAGGCCAGCTGCTGCAGTGGCGTGAAGGAGCCGTAGTACTCGACCATCACCTTGGAGTACAGGCCGGGGTTGGCCCGCCCGGTGCGGACCGAGGCGAAGTCCTCGCCCGTGGCCTCGATGGTCTTCTCCATCTGCTCCTCGGCGGCCTGAAGGGTTTCCTGCGTCACGATATCTCCTCGGTTCGGATGGTGTGGCCTCAATCCTAGGACACCGGTGGCACCGGATGGCCCGGACGAGGGAGGACGGTGGGGATGGACGAGGCGGAGGGCCTCAGACGGTGACGGTGGTGCCGATCCGGTCGCCCAGCAGCGCGCGGGTGACGTTGCCGTCCCCCTCCATGCCGAACACCATCATGGACAGCTTGTTGTCCTTGCACATGGTCATGGCGGTCTGGTCCATCACGCGGATGTCGTTCAGCAGCGCCTCGTCATAGGTCAGGTGCTCGTACTTCTGCGCGCCCGGGTCCTTCTTGGGGTCGGCCGTGTAGACGCCGTCCACGCCGGACTTGGCCATCAGCACCTCGTCCGCGCCGACCTCCAGGGCCCGCTGGGCGGCGACGGTGTCGGTGGAGAAGTAGGGCAGGCCCGTGCCGGCGCCGAAGATCACCACGCGGCCCTTCTGCATGTGCCGGATGGCGCGCAGCGGGATGTAGGGCTCGGCGACCTGCTCCATGTGGATGGCGGACTGGACCCGGGTGTCCACACCGGCCTGCTCGAGGAAGTCCTGCAGGGCCAGGCAGTTCATCACGGTGCCCAGCATCCCCATGTAGTCCGCCCGGCGGCGGTCCATGCCGTTCTCCGAGAGCTCGGCCCCGCGGAAGAAGTTCCCTCCGCCGACGACGATGGCGACCTCGACCTGGCCGCGTGCGCCGGCGATCTGGTCGGCGATCCCGCGGACGGTGTCCGGGTCGACGCCGACCTTGCCGCCGCCGAAGACCTCACCGGAGAGCTTGAGCAGGACGCGGCGCTTGCCGGTCCGGCCCGGGTCCCCGTGGGTGTCGCCGGCCTGGGCCTGCTGCAGGTCCCGGGACTCGTTGAACGACGTCGCGTCACGGATGTCCGGGGTGGTGCGCTGGTCGGTGCTCTGCATGTGCGGGCCTCCTGGGCTCATCGGGGCTGGCGGCTTGCGCCGACGGAATGGTGCCGGATAGGGCAGGACAAAGGGGGTGGCCACCAGTGACTGGTGACCACCCCCTTCCAGGTCGTTCCGCGACGCGGTCGGTCCGATCCTACCGCGCGCGGTCCGTGGCAGTGTGCCGGTCGGTCAGTTGCCGACGCGGAACCGGGCGAAACCGGTGACGGCGGTGCCGGCCTCGGAGAGGACCTTGCCGACGGTCTGCTTCGGGTCCTTGGCGAACGGCTGGTCCACCAGCACGATCTCCTTGAAGAAACCGGTCAGGCGACCCTCGACGATCTTGGTCAGGGCCTGCTCCGGCTTGCCCTCGGCGCGGGCGGTCTCATCGGCGATGCGACGCTCGTTCTCGACGGTCTCGGCCGGCACGTCCTCGCGGGACAGGTAGGTGGGGGCGTAGGCGGCGGTGTGCACGGCGACGTCGTGGGCGGCGGTCTTGGCCGCGTCCGAGTCGGAGTCGACGGCCATCAGGACGCCCACCTGGGCGGGCAGGTCCTTGGACGTCTTGTGCAGGTAGGCGTCCACGAAGGAGCCCTCCACGCGGGCGATGCGGCGCACGACGACCTTCTCGCCGAGGATGGCGCCCTCGTCGGTGACGTGGTCGCCCACGGTCCGGCCGTTGTACGGCGCGGCCAGCAGCGCGTCCAGGTCGGTCGCGCCGGAGGAGACGGCGGCCTCGAGGACGACGTTGCCCAGCTCGATGAACTTCTCGTTCTTGGCCACGAAGTCGGTCTCGCAGTTGATCTCGATCATGACGCCGGCGCCGGCGGTGACGGTCGCGGCGACCAGGCCCTCGGCGGTCGCACGGCCCTCACGCTTGGTGGCCCCCTTGAGGCCCTTCACGCGGATGATCTCCATGGCCTTCTCGGCATCGCCGTTGGCCTCGTCCAGTGCCTTCTTGACGTCCATCATCCCGGCGCCGGTGCGCTCGCGCAGGGCCTTGATGTCAGCTGCGGTGTAGTTCGCCATGCGGTACCCATCCTTACCTGTTGCGGGGTTATCCCGAGTGGTGTTGTGGTGGTCTGTCGGTGGTGCCCGGGGGTCCCGGGCAGACACCGGCCGGCCCCGTGTGGGACCGGCCGGTGGTGGATCAGTTGGCCTCGGTGGCCTCGGGTGCCTCTGCGGCGGGCGTCTCGGCGGCCTCGGCGGCGGGCGTCTCGGCGGCAGGTGCCTCGGCGGCCTCGGCAGCCTCGACGTCCTGCTCCGCGGCCTGCTCGGTGACCGGCGCGGACTGGTCGGCGGCCTCGGCCTGCTGGGCGTTGTGCTGCTCGAGCAGTTCACGCTCCCACTCGGCCATGGGCTCCTCGGCGCCCTGGGAGCCGGACTTGCCCTGGTTGCGGGCGATGAGGCCCTCGGCCACGGCGTCGGCGATCACGCGGGTCAGCAGGTTGACGGAGCGGATGGCGTCGTCGTTGCCCGGGATCGGGTAGGTGACCTCGTCCGGGTCGCAGTTGGTGTCCAGGATGGCCACCACCGGGATGCCCAGCTTCTGGGCCTCGTCCACGGCCAGGTGCTCCTTCTTGGTGTCCACGATCCAGACCGCGGACGGGGTCCGGGTCATGTTGCGGATACCGCCGAGGTTGGACTCGAGCTTGGTCAGCTCGCGCTGCAGCAGGAGCAGTTCCTTCTTGGTGTGGCCCGAACCGGCGACGTCCTCGAAGTCGATCTCCTCGAGCTCCTTCATGCGCTGCACGCGCTTGGAGACCGTGGAGAAGTTGGTCAGCATGCCGCCGAGCCAGCGGTGGTTCACGTAGGGCATGCCCACGCGGGTGGCCTGCTCGGCGATGGCCTCCTGGCCCTGCTTCTTGGTGCCGACGAAGAGGATGGAGCCACCGTGGGCCACGGTCTCCTTGACGAACTCGAAGGCCCGGTCGATGTAGGACAGGGACTGCTGCAGATCGATGATGTAGATGCCGTTGCGCTCGGTGAAGATGAAGCGCTTCATCTTGGGGTTCCAGCGGCGGGTCTGGTGTCCGAAGTGGACACCGGAATCGAGCAGCTGGCGCATGGTCACGACAGGCATGTCGCTCCTTCATGGGGGTTGTCGGTTGTCGACCGGCCGTGGTGGTCCGGTCCCTGGCATGGGCTGCGGGCGAACCCGGCGCCCCCGACGCTGACCCGTCAGCGCACGCACGTGCGCGCCGGGACCGATGGTGGGGACCTGCCGTGCCGTGAGCGGAGCGGACTCCGCATGGCCGGCATCAGTCATGCGCGTAGTCAGTCGCGGGGCCCGATCGGGATCTCTCCCGGGCAGGCACACAACTGCTGGGCCAATCTTACCCCAGGCCGTTCCGTGGTCCGAACCAGGACTGCACAGGGCACCGTCCTGGCGATGCCGTCCCCACCCGCACCGCCGGCCGGTGGCGGTCCCGACGGCGGCGCGGGAGCGTGGTGGTCATGTCACCCCGGTTGTCCCGCGCCGATCGCCCCGCCCGCAGCGTCCGCCCCGGCCCGATGGCGGTGCCCGCCGCCGCGCTGGCCGTCCTGGCGCTGCTCACCCCGCCCGCGGCCGAGGCCGACACCGGTGGGCCCGGTCACTGGTCGGCACCCTCCCCCGCCACGGCGCCCTCGGCGGTGCTCCGCCCCTTCGATCCACCGACGGCCCCGTGGTCGTCGGGGCACCGCGGCGTGGACTGGGCCAGTCCGGGCGGTGACGTCGTGGCCCCGCGCGAGGGCACCATCCGGTTCGCGGGGCCGGTGGCCGGCCGCCACGTGATCACCGTGGCCCACCCGGACGGGATGCTGTCCAGCCTCGAACCGGTCGGCCTGGCACCGGGGTTGGAGGTCGGCGACCGCATCGGAGCCGGGGAGCCGCTGGGCTCCGTCCAGGGCGGAGTGGACCACTGCCCGGTCGAGTGCGTGCACTGGGGCGTGCGCATCCCCGACGGCTGGACCGTGCAGGGCGCCACGTGGGACCGCTACGTGGACCCGCTGGTCCTGCTGGGCCTGACCGGCCCCTCGGTGCTGTGGCCGGTCACGGGCGGTCCACCGGTTCCCTAGGCCCCCGGGGACCGACGGCGGGCGATCGCGGTGGCCAGGTCCACCAGCGCACGGGCAGAGGCCTCCCAGGAGAACGTGGCGGCCTGGTCGACCGCCGCGCGGGACGCCGCCGCGAACACGGCCGGGTCCTCGAGCTCCCTGATCCGGTCCGCCAGGAGGGACGGGGAGTCATCGGCGTCCGCGCCCGCCGCCTCACCGGCGGGCCCGAGGGGCACGAACCGGGCGGCGCCGCCGTCGGGCCCGCCGATCTCCCGGAAGATCTCGAGGTCGGAGACCACCACGGGAGTGCCCTGGGCCATCGCCTCGGCCACCGGGAGGCCGTAGCCCTCGGAGCGGGACAGGGTGACGAGGGCCGTGGCCGAGCGCAGCAGGCGGACGTACTCCTCGTCCGTGGTCCCCCGGTGGAAGACCAGGGCCCCGGCGGGTACCTGCGCAGCGGCCGCCACCCGGTGCAATTCCGCCTCGCGGGCCGCAGAGATCCTGGACAGCAGGTGCAGCCGGTATCCGGGGAGGCCGGAGAGGCCGCGGATGAGCGTCTCGACGTTCTTGTAGTCCATGAACGAGCCCATGTAGACCAGGGACCGTTCGGGCCTCGCCTCCGGGTCGCGGGGGGCGGGCACGGGCTGCGGTGCGTTGCCGATGATCCGGATCTCGCGGCTGGTGAGCCGGTGCCGCCGCATCATCCGGCGGCTCGTCTCGGAGACGGTGGCCACGGCGTCAGCCCGGTCGAGCACCAGCCGCTGGGGCCAGTAGGCCAGGTGGAAGGCGCGCCACAGCAACCGGACGGGGGTCGGCAGGTCGGCCGGCGGAGTGCGGTGCCGGTAGTAGATGAGGTCGTGCAGGGTGAGGATCAACCCGTACTCCCGGCCGACCGAGCCCATGGTCTGCATCGGGGAGAAGACCACGTCCGGCCGGTGCCGGTTCAGTGCGCGCGCGATGAACGGCTCGGCCGGCGACGTCGGGTCCGCGGCCCGCACCCAGGGGATGCCACCGGGCAGCAGGGCGAGCTGGGCCTCGTCCGAGATGACCATGGTGACCTCGGCGAGCGGGGCGCAGGCCGCGATCAGGCTGGCGCCGTAACGCGAGATGCCGTCATGGAAGTCGGTGCGGGTGTACCGGGCGTCCATGAACAGGCGCAACGGGCGGAGGCCGGGTGACGCGGGCCCCTCGGCCGGGACGGGGGATAACACGCTCCTCAGGCTACCGGGAGAACCCGTCCGCCGGGGCCTCATCACGGTCCCATAACTCACAGGTGACGAACCGATAACACTCGGTTACAGTTGGTCACGGTCAGGCGGTCATTCGCCGGATCACTTGGAGTTATCCATTGCCCCGCACCGGGCACCACGCGCGCTTCCCTGGACTCATCGTCCTCGCGTTGGACAAGTAAACATCGCTCGCATCCAGCTGAGGGGACAACTGTGTCTACTTCCCAGAGCCGGGCCGGTCAGCGCCGGTCCGCCCGCACCCGATTCACCGCCGCCCTGGCCGGCGTCGCCACCGTGGCCGTCGCCGCCAGCGCGTCACTGGCCGGATCCGTGGCCTCGGCCGGCTCGGCCGCGGCTGCGTCCTGCCCCACGGGCAACGCCATCGCCTGGGTCCAGTGCGAGGGCATCGCGAGCGGCTACGCGAACGGCTCCTTCGGCGCTGACCGGCCCGTGACCCGCGCCGAGGTCGCCGCCATGATGTTCCGGCAGGTGAGCCCCAGCTACGTCCAGAACGGCCAGCAGTACTTCAACGACGTACCGGCCGGCAAGTACTTCACCGAACCGGTGGCGTGGATGGCCCAGGCCGGCATCACCGGAGGCTACTCCGGACGCCTGTACGGCCCCAACAGGAACATCTCCCGCGGTGAGCTGGCCGCCTTCCTCTACCGGCTGGCCGGTTCCCCGGCGTCGTCGTCGACGGCCAGGTTCAAGGACATGAAGAACGGCCAGACGTTCTCGCAGCCGATCAACTGGATGGCCTCCAACAAGCTCATCTCCGGGTACAAGGACGGGACCTTCCGCCCGGGCCAGAACGTCACCCGCGGCGAGGTGGCCATCATGCTGAAGAACTCGAACCCGAAGGTCGCCGGTCGCGGCGATGTCCGCACGCCGCAGATGAACCCGCTCTCCGTCACGGTCGAGCGCGCGTCCTCGACCACCACCGGGTGGAAGGGCAAGGCCATCGACTGGGCCACGGCCAAGGCGAAGAGCACCAAGACCTACTACCAGTACGGCGGCAACGGGCCGTACGCCTTCGACTGCTCCGGCTTCACCACCGGTGCCTTCGCCGCCGGCGGGGAGTCCCTGCCGCGGAACTCGAAGTCCCAGTACACCGCCGCGGAATCGAGGGTCCCGCTGTCCCAGGCCAAGCCCGGGGACCTCGTCTACTGGTCCAACAACGGTTCCGCCTCCGGCGTCTACCACGTGGCGATCGTCGTCGAGGGCGGCAAGATCGCCCACGCACGCAACCCCACCTCGGGCGTGACGCTCACGAACCTGCACTACAGCCCGGCCAACATGCTGCCGCAGGCCGGGCGCTTCGACTGAGGTAGGGCGTGCGGGACTTGAACCCGCGACCCAGGGATTATGAGTCCCCTGCTCTGACCAACTGAGCTAACGCCCCGCGGACCGGGGAAGCCGGTCTCACAGGGAACCATCCTAGCGGCGCCCCGGCCCCCGGGCGCTGCGGCTCACCGGTCCGGTTCACCCGCGGGCGGCAACGGGCCCGATCACGGTCCGGCCGCCCTCGCGCACCCAGTAGGAGCCGTCGGCGCGACGCTCGGCGCGGGTGGCGAAGCGGTACCGGAACGTCCGCACCCGGATGAGGGCGGGCCGGCGCCCGGCGAAGGGGTCGTGCCGCAGCAGGCGCAGCGTGGCGGGGTCGGCGGCCAGCAGCCGTGCCAGCAGGGCGAAGAACCAGCGCTGGTGGATCCCGGACAGCGGCAGGAACCACATCATCCAGTCCAGGCGCAGGTGGTACGGGGCGAACTGCCGGGGACGGCGCCGCACGTCCCCGGGCTTGCCCCTGAACTCGTAGGCCTGCCAGCGGTCCTCGGAGGGTGGTGCGTCCTCGGTGCCCTCCTCCGACCCCTCGATGATCACCTCGATCCGGGTCTTCGTCACCGTGCCGAACGCGCCGTAGGCATTGCCGAGCTGCCAGCGGTTGAAGGAGGCGTTCATCAGTTGCCGGGACGAGAACAGGTTCCGCAGCGCCGGCACGGAGGCGACGACGATCCCCGCGCAGGCCGCCAGCACGATCACCGTCCAGTACGGCGGTGGCTCCGCCGCGGTGTCCAGGTCCTCCGGCAGCACCGGGATCACGGCGTGGATCGCCCGGTCACCCAGGGCACCGCAGGCCAGGATGATCGTCGCCCAGTTCAGCCACGCATAGTTGCCCGTGGACACGAGCCACAGCTGGGT
This sequence comes from Citricoccus sp. WCRC_4, assembly GCA_026645375.1. Classification (GTDB taxonomy): domain Bacteria; phylum Actinomycetota; class Actinomycetes; order Actinomycetales; family Micrococcaceae; genus Citricoccus. Next base: position 12,867 of record JAPFFX010000378.1, read on the forward strand.
GAACACGATCACGGCGGCACCGATGGAGGCGACCGGCTGCGGCAGGAACAGCAGGAACGGCATCACCAGCTGGGTCCCGTGGTTGCCGATGACCTCGCAGCGGTGCCACCAGCGCGGCTTCAGGTGGGCCTGGCGGCTGAGCGGGTTGGGCATCGGCTGGGTCTGGTGGTGGTAGTCCATCGCGGTGAGGTCCCGCCACTCGGTCCCGCCGCGCAGCTTGATCATCCCGGCACCGAACTCTAGCCGGAACACCAGCCAGGCGATCAGCAGGATCACCGGCAGCAGCGGCGCCGACCGGTCAGAGCCCAGCAGCCCGGCCATCACCCCGGCCTCGAGCAGCAGCATCTCCCAGCCGAAGCCGTAGAACACCTGCCCGATGTTCACGATCGACATGTACAGCCCGTAGAGCACGAGGAATCCGGCCAGCGGCACCCAGGGCGGCCCGGACTGCGGGATCCCGGCCACGAGCGCGGCGGCCAGCACCATGCCCACGACGGCGACCCCCACCAGGCGCCGGTCCGTGTAGCCCCAGCGGCGGAAGACCGTGGGGCCGCGCTGCCGGCCGGCGGCCAGCACCGCGGTGGCGGGCAGCAGGCCGTGTTCCCCCAGCAGGGCCCGGAACTGGTTGAGGGTGGACCAGAACGCGATGAGGTACAGGACCGCCACCCCGCGCTGGACGATCTGGCGGGCCCATTCCGCATCGGTCGCGAGCCACCACTCCACGGTGTGATCCTAGGCTCCGGCGGCGGCTCCCGGCACCTGCTGGCGAGCGCACCGGCGGCTCGGGGACGGCCGTCAGAGCAGGGCGCGGACCTCTTCGGGGGTGGCCCCCCGGTAGAGCCGCTCGAACAGGTCGATGGTCTTGTCCTGCGAGTGCCTCACGGCGCGGTCGTGGGAGGCACGCCCCATCCGGGCCCGCTCGTCGTCACACGCGGTCAGCACGGCGGTCAGCTTCTCGGCCAGGTCCTGTGGGGCGCCGGGGGTGAAGAGGTAGCCGTTGTCCCCGTCGGTGACCAGGTGGGGCAGCGCCAGGGCGTCGGCCAGCACCACCGGCTTGGAGGCACTCATGGCCTCGAGGGAGACCAGCGACTGCAGTTCCGCGGTCCCCGGCTGGCAGAAGACGTCGGCGCGCAGGTAGGCGGTGTGCAGCTCGGCGTCGGAGACGTGGCCGAGGAAGTGCACCCGCTCCCCCAGTCCCAGCTCCTCCACCAGGGCCCGCAGCGGCCCGCGCTGCTCGCCGTCTCCGACCACCTCGAGGTGGACATCGAGCTGCGGGTCCATCAGGCCGATGGCGCGGATCAGCACGTCCACGTTCTTCTCCACGGCCAGCCTGCCCACGAACAGCACCACCGGATGGCCGGGACGCTCCACGGTCTCACCCGGGGCGCACTCGTAGGCGGCGGAGTCGATGCCGTTGGAGATCGGCAGGACGTGGTCCAGGCCGGCATGCTCGGACATGGTCCTGGCGGCCAGCCCGGTCGGCGTGGTGACGGCGGCCGTCTTGCGCATCAACCGGCCCATGTCCCGCCAGGAGTTCTTCGAGACGATGTCCCGGAACCACTGCGGGAACGGCAGGAACGGCTCCAGGTTCTCCGGCATGAAGTGGTTGGTCGAGATGGTGCGGATCCGTCGCTTCTCGGCCTCGTTGATGGCCGCCTCGCCGATCATGTAGTGGCACTGCACGTGCACGACGTCCGGCTGGATCTCATCCAGCAGTGCCCCGGTGGACCTCCGGGCGTGCCACGGGAAGACCAGCCGGTAGTACTCGTGCGTGGGGGCCTTGACGGACTGCAGGCGGTGCACGGTCGCCTCGTCGTTGACCTGGACGGTGTCCGGCCCGGCGTCGTTGCGGGCCGCCATCACGTGCACCTCGTGGCCACGGGCGTGCAGGGCCCTGGCCAGGCGGAAGCAGAACACGGAGGCTCCGTTCACGTCCGGCGGATAGGTGTCCGCTGCGATGAGGACCTTGAGCGGGCGCTCCGATGATGCCGTCACGTGGATGGGGCTCCTGTCTGCTCGCGTCGCTGGATCACGTCCGGGTGGTGCCGGGCGAGGACAACGACTCCGAGCGTAGCAATGGCACCGGCGGCGGCCATGCACCAACCCACCCACCAGGGCAGACCGGGCTGCAGCTCGCCCAGCACGATGATCCCGGTCAGCACGCCGACCATGGGGTCGATGACGGTGAGCCCGGCCACCACCAGGTCCGGGGGGCCGTGCTGGTAGGCGCTCTGCACGAAGTAGACCCCGAGCCCTCCGGCCGCCGCGATGACCCCGAGGTGGAACCACGGGATGCCCAGCAGCCCCCCGGCGTCACCGCGCAGGAAGTGGATGGAGCCGAGCCGGACGAACACCGCCACGAAGCCGAACAGCACGCCGGCGCCGACGATGTAGCCGAAGGCACTGGGGCGGCGCAACATCACCAGGGCGGCGACCGCGCACAGCACGGTGGCCGTGATGGCCACCACGGCGGCGATCCGCTCCTGCTCGACGGTGGGGGCCGGGTTCTCCTCGGTGGCGACGATCGCCACCAGCACGAACGCCGCCGAGCCGGACACGCACGCGATGATCCCCCAGATCGTCTCCCGGTTGAGCCGGATGTGCTGGATGCGGGCATGCAGCAGCGTGGTGATGACGACGGCGATCGCCCCGATCGGCTGCACCACGGTCAGCGGCGCGGTGGCCAGGGCATAGACGTTCAGGCCGATCCCCAGCAGCATCAGCGCCCCGCCGGCCAGCCAGGCACCGGAGGTGAACAGCTTGAGCAGCCCCGAACGGGGATGCAGTCCCAGATAGGCCTGGTGCTTGCGCACTCCCGCGGCCTGGCGCTCGCTGCCCAGGGCCAGGCAGAAGGCTCCCGCCAGGGCGGCCGCGATGGACAGCCATTTCATGCGCTGGCCCACCGGGTGCGGTCGCGCGGGTCCACGCCGTCGGCGCGGATCCGGCGGAACTTGCGCACGCAGCCCACGATGTAGTCGACGACAGCACAGACGTGACCCACGCAGCCGAGGACGAGCACCACGGTGGCGATCACGGTCAGCGGCCCCTCGGCCAGGCCGGGGACCTGTGCCAGTAACAGGATGGGGGTGCCGACGAGCAGCAGCGCGGTGCGGACCTTGCCGAGGACCGTGACCTCGAGCTCGGGGCTGCCCCGGAACAGGGCCAGCGCCGTGACGCCCAGGACGACGTCCGGCAGGACCAGGGACACCACCAGCCACCAGGGGGCGATGCCGGTGGCCACCAGGGTGACCGCGACGACGGCCAGGGACAGCCGGTCGGCCACGGGGTCCAACCACTGGCCCACCGTGGAGATCTGGTTGTAGCGTCGGGCGATGTACCCGTCCACCCAGTCGGTGCTGGAGAGCACTGCCAGCACGATGAATGCGGCCAGGTACTGCTGTGAGAACACCAGCCAGACGAAGACCGGGACCAGGCAGAACCGGAGGATGGTGATGACGTTGGGGACGGTCCAGATCCGGTCGGTGACCTCGTAGTCGATGTCATCGCGGTGCCCCGCACCGATCAGACGCAACGTGGACCCCCGTACGGACGAGTTGAGCCGGCTACTTCTTGAGCTGGCGCGCGAAGACGGCGATGGCGGTGGAGGCGGCGCCGAGCAGGGCCAGCGGCTGCCACTTCTCCTTCACGTACTCGCCCACGTTCTCCCCGGCATCGTGGACGGTCTGCCCCGCGCGGGCGCCGGTGTGGTGGGGTGCGGTCGGCGAGGTGGGGTCCTGGGCGTCCGGTCCGGCAGGGGCCGGTCGGCCCCTGAACTGCGAGGTGAAGCTGGAGAACTGGGCCTTGACGTCGGTCTTCTCCTCGAGCCCGGAGCGGATGTCCCCCAGGTGCTGGCGGCGCAGCTGGGTGCGGCGGCGCAGCTCGGCGTAGGACGGGTCCTGCGCGGTGGCCTCCTTGGGGGCCTCGCCGCGCTTGCGGGCGGCCTTGGCCTCGGCCTCGGCGGCCTTGCGGCGCTCTTCCTCCCGGGCCTGGGCGATCCGCTTCTCCTCGGCCCGCTGCGCCTCGAGCCGGTCGAACTCGGCCGGGTCGAAGGCGTTGCCCTCCTTGAGGTAACCGAGGTCGTACTTGACGCCCTGGATGGTCTCGGCGGGGACCAGGGGCATCGCGGCCTTGATGCGCAGCGCCCCGATCCCGAGGAAGATCAGCGCGACGATCAGGGCTCCGGCGGCGACCATGAGCGCGGAGAACCAGATCGGCCGGTCCTGCGCGAAGCCGCCGATCATGGCCACGATCAGGGCGACGGCCATGATGAACAGGAAGACGAGCCCGATGACGGCCAGTCCGGCACCGATCCCGGCCGTGACGCCCTTCTTGCCCAGCTGGCCCTTGACCATGGCCAGCTCGTCCTTCAGCTGCAGGGGCAGCAGGCGGAAGCCGGTGGAGACCAGTTCGGTCAGCGAGCTGGAACGGGTCTGGTCGGAGACGCGGGGAGAACCCGTGGGGAGCGTCGGTGCCTGATGGGCCATTGGAGCGTGCCTTCCCTCTGGTCTGCGGTGGGTCTGCGGTGAGACTGCCGCCGTGCCTGACGAGCAATCCTGAAGTCCATCACACCCGGGCAGCCCGGGCAGGTCAAACCTACCACCGCGGCACGGACCGAAAACCGTTCCGTCCACGTCAAGGGGCAGTCACTTGACTTTTCAACTTTACGGCGTAGGTTCTGAGACGAGGCCGGCGCCGCCACGTCCCCCTCAGGCGGCGCCGGCCCTTCGTCTGCCCGGTGGTGCCCGGGGCGGCTCAGCTGTGGTGCTCGCCCCCGCCGGACCGCGAGCCCAGCTCGGCGTCCAGCCGCAGCAGTCCGGCGCCGTCGTCACCGATCAGCCGGATCCGGCCGATGATCTCGCTGACCGCGGCCTCCTCCTCGATCTGCTCGTCGACGAACCAGTTGAGCAGGGGGCGGGCGTCGAGGTCCCCGGCGGCATCCGTCTCCCGGTACAGGTCGCGGATCGCGTTGGACACGCGCTGCTCGTGGGCCAGGGAGGCCTCGAACATCTCCAGTGGGGACAGGCCCGGGTGCACGGCCGGGGCATTGATGGCGCCGATCGAGGCGTGGTTGCCCCGGTCCACCACGTGGTCGATGAACTTGTGGGCGTGGACGATCTCCTCGTCGGCCTGGTGCCGCAGCCAGGACGCCATACCGGTCAGGTCCTGCTCATCGGCCTCGATGGCCAGCTGGCGGTAGACCAGGGAGGCCTCGAACTCGAGGGTGATCTGTTCGTTGAACTTCTTCTCAAGGTCTGCAGTGAGCTTCATGTGCTCACAGTAGGACCCTCCTCAGGCCCCTGTCATCGCAGGCAAGCCTGTCCTCACAGCTGGTGATTGGACTCGTGGGCGCCCGCCCGCGTGCCCGGTCCATGACGGCGCAGCAGCCGTCCGGTGACGAGGGCCGTGAGGGCGACGATGACCGCGACCAGGCCCAGGATGGTGAGGAAGGCGGCGTCGTAGGCCGCCCCGGCGGCCGCGAGGATGGCGGGGTCTCCCTGCGCGGCGTCCACGGCGCCGATGAGGCTGTCCCCGGCGGCCGCCGGGGCGCCGTCGGGCAATCGGACGAACCGGGCGTACAGACCGGTGACGAGGCTGCCGACCAGGGCGACGGCGAGCAGGTTGCCGAACTCGTAGGAGACCTCCTCCACCGAGGAGGCCATCCCTGCCTGCCGGGCGGGGACGTTGCCGATGATGGCGGTCGAGGCGACGGACATGGTCAGCCCCATGCCGACGCCGGTCACGACGAGACCGGCCACGAACAGCCCGAGATGCCCGACGCCCCCGAGCCGGGCGATCACCAGGCCGAGCGCCGCCAGCCCCAGGCCCCCGGCGATGAGGACCCGCAGGCCGAGGCGGTGCAGGGTGGCGCCGCCGATGAGCGAGGCCGGCAGCGAGCCCAGGGCCAGCGTCGCCACCAGCAGACCGGACTGCAGCGGGGTGAAGCCGGCGACGAGCTGGTAACGCTGGGTGGTGACCAGCTGGACCCCGCCGATGACGAACATCGTGCACGCCGCCGCGATGACCCCGGCGCTGAAGGCCCGGTTGCGGAACACCGCGAAGTCCAGCACCGGATGGTCGAGGCGGCGCTGGCGCCGGACGAAGAACCAGCCGCCGACGATCGCGACCACCACCGCGGCCGCGAACAGCGGCCAGGAGGGGTCCGGGCCGGTCGCCTCCTTGATGGCGAAGACGGTGCCGGTCAGGGTGAGCATCGCCTCCACGGAGGACGGCGCGTCCCACCGGGTGGAGCGGTCCGGCCGGGGGCGCGGGGCGACCCACGGGGTGAGCACCAGGGCGACCAGCACCACGGGGACGTTGATGAGGAAGACCGACCCCCACCAGAACGCCTCGAGCAGCACCCCGCCGATGATGGGGCCCAGCGCCGCGGCGACGACGGAGATGGCACCCCACACCGCGACGGCGAGGTTGCGTTCGCGGACGTCGTCGAAGCCGATGCGGATCAGGGCCAGCGTGGCCGGCATCATGCAGGCCGCACCCACCGCCAGGAGGGCGCGGGCGGCGATGAGCACGCCCACGGCCGGCGCGAAGGCCGCCAGCAACGAGGCGGCACCGAAGACGACGAGGCCGAGGAGGAACAACCGCCGGTGGCCGTACCGGTCCCCCAGTGTGCCGGCGCCCAGCAGCAGCCCGCACATCACGAGCGGATAGGCGTTGAGGATCCACAGCGACTCCGAGGCGGTGGCACCGAGCTCCTCGGTCAGGGTCGGCAACGCCGTGTAGAGGATCGTGTTGTCCAGGGTGATCAGCATGACCCCGGCGCTCACCGTGGCCAGCAGCAGCCAGCGGCGCAGCGGCGACAAGGGGGTGGTGTTCACGGAGGGACTCTAGCGAAGAGGAACCTCCGGAGCGCCGATTTCGTTCTCGCGCGGAACTTGGGTACAGTGGATCCCGCTGTCCGGCTGTTCATCCCCCGGGATGGACCGCAGGCCAACGGTCCCCCGTAGCTCAATTGGCAGAGCATTCGACTGTTAATCGAAGGGTTACTGGTTCGAGTCCAGTCGGGGGAGCATCACCGGAGAGGCCCTCGTCCCGCAGTGCGGGGCGGGGGCCTCTCGCGTGCACCGCTAGTCCTCGTCGTCCGGCTCGTAGAGGGACTCGAGCGTCTCGGGGTTCATCGCATAGGCATCCGTGCCGTCCGCGTTGTTGGACACCACGTAGTCCCCCGGCCCGAAATGCGTCCAGCCCTCCTTGGTCTCGACGCTGCCCTCCTCCTCGGCGCGCTCGACCCACACGGGAGTGGTCTTGCGGTACTGGCCGTGGCCGACCCTGCGGTAGGTGGCAGCGAAGACGTCCGCGTCCACGGTGCGGATGTCCCCGTCGTCGTCCACGAGCCAGTCACCGGCCTTGCAGTACTGCTCGGCTCCCCACTTGCGGTACCGGAAACCGGGCATGTCCAGGCGCAGCCGGACGGCGACGACGGTCCGCTCCGGCCGTGGTCGGTACCGCTTGCGCTCGGTCATGGCACGTCCCGCTCAGGTGTCCGGCGCCAGGTCGAAGACCGGCCTGAAATGGCGGGGATCGACGTCGCGCTGCCCGGCCAGCAGGCCGAGCCGGTGCAGCAGGGGCATGTTCCCCGGCGCGTCCAACCGGCCCAGGGACCCGATCCTGCCCGTCGCGGCCGCCGAGTCGTCCAGGGCCAGGACGCCCTCCCGGCGCAGGTCGACGTCGTAGCGCAGGTAGCTCAGGAGGGGACCGCCCGGGACGGTGTCGCCGTGCAGGTCACCGAGCTCCTGGTCGATCACTCCCGCCGTGGGGCTGTCGGACATCCACTGGAGCAGGGCCCGCTGCTGCGCCGCGCAGTCCTGCATGATGGAGGACAGCGCCTGGAGCGCATGGTTGACGGCGATCCTCGACCTCTTCCTCGTGGGGTCCCGGGTACCGGTACCGACCGAGACGAGCAGCAGCCTGTCGTCGCCCGTGGGCCAGCCCACGCGGTAACCCTCCAGGGTGCAGTACACGAAGGCCAGCAGGGACGGGTCGTTGTAGGGACTCGCGCCCCCGTCGACGAAGGTGCCCACCACGGGCCTGCTGCCTGCCGCGCTCGAGATGGTGATGGTCTCCGGCTCGAAGTAGGACGGGGCCGCCGTCGAGGCGCGGACCACCTGCCACAGCAGGTAGTCGGCGTTCCGGGCGCTTCCCTCGGACTCCGTGCTGAAGTACTTGCCCCGGGGATTGTTGCCCAGGGGCCACACGCTGCCGGTGTCCAGGCGCTTCGTGACCACCAGCAGGCCGGTCAGCAACCGCGGGCTGCCGAGCGTCGTGTCGGCTCCCAGGAGCTCCTTGAGCTCGGAGTTCAGGATCCGCTTGTCATACCTCGCCCGGAGCAGGCCCTCCCGGAGCAGGCTCCTGTTGAACAGTCGTCGGCCCAGGGCCAGGTACCGCTCACGCAATTCGGCCACGCTCCAGCCCTGGGCCAGGGCGGCCGCGATGATCGCACCCGTGGAGGTCCCGGCCATCAGGTCGAAGTAGTGGCACAGCCGGAATTCCGGACCCGCACCGTGGCGTTCCCGGAGCAGGTCCTCGATCCGCTCCAGGATCCCCAGGCTCAGCACGCCCCGCAACCCACCGCCGTCAAGGGTCAGGATGCGCTTCGGTCTCCCGTCGTTGCGGAAGTGGTCGTCTCGGGTCAGCTCCCGGAACGTCATCCCCCGGCCCCCTCCCCGTCCGCCGGAGCCGGCACGGGCAGGTCCGGGCAGGTGGCGACGTAACCGACGTCCGGGGAGACCGACTCCAGCCACTGGTCCCGGCTCAGGTTCTGGGTCAGCTTCGAGCACAGCGCCCCGGACGCGTCCGGCGGCACGGGCCAGGTGCGCATGTTGCGGTCCCAGCTGCCGGAGACCACCGTGGTGTTGTCCGGGGTGAACGCGAGACCGTCCACCACGTCCCAGTGCCCGATGAGCGGATTGCCGATCGCCGCACCGGTCCCGGCGTCCCACAGGCGCACCGTCCAGTCATCGCCGCCGGAGGCCACGCGCCGGCTGTCCGGGCTGAAGGCCACCGACCGCACGGCGGCCTCGTGCCCGGCCAGCTCGGCCCCCTGCTGACGGCGGGCCCGGGCGTCCCACAGGCGCACCATCTTGTCCTCGCCCCCCGAGGCGATCAGTGCCCCGTCCGGGGAGAACGCCACGTCCAGGACCGCTTCCCCGTGCCCGGCCAGCGGCTCCGCCGCGGCCTGCCCCGTCTCGACCTCCCACAACCGCACCGTCCCGTCCGCGCCGGCCGAGGCGACCAGGGCCCCGTCCGGGGAGAACGCCACCGCGTTCACCAGCCCCTCGTGACCGGCCAGCGCGGACCCCCGTTGCCGACGCGCCGCCACGTCCCACAGCCGCACGGTCCGGTCCGCTCCCGCCGTGGCGATCAGGGCACCGTCCGGGGAGAACGCCACGTCCAGCACGGCCCCCTCGTGCCCCGCCAGCGCGGGGCCCAGCTGGCGGCGGGTGGCCACGTCCCACAGCCGCACGGTCTGGTCCGCGCTGGCCGTGGCGATCAGGCGGCCGTCCGGGGAGAACGCCACGTCCAGCACCGCCCCCTCGTGCCCCGCCAGCGCGGGGCCCAGCTGGCGGCGGGTGGCCACGTCCCACAGCCGCACGGTCTGGTCCGCGCTGGCGGTGGCGATCAGGGCCCCGTCCGGGGAGAACGCGACCCCGTGCACGACGTCCTGGTGTCCGGCCAGCGATCCACCCACGGGCCGTTCGGTGTCGGCATCCCAGAGCCGGACGATCTGGTCCACGCCGGTGGAGGCGATCAGGGCCCCGTCGTCGCTGACGTCCAGGTCGAGGACCCAGAGCCCGTGCAGCATCGGCACGGGTGCCTGCGCGTCCCACAGGCGGACCGTCCCGTCGCCCATGCCGGACACGATCCGCCGGCCGTCCGGGCTGAACGCCGCGCTGAACACCTCCTGCCCGTGCCCCGTCAGCGCGTCGCCGATCGCCTGGCCGGTCTCGGTGTCCCAGAGGAGCAGGTTGTAGTCGGCGCTCGCGGAGACCAGGCGCTGTCCGTCGGGGCTGAAGGCCACGTCGGACACCCAGTTCTTGTGCCCGGTCAGCGGCTCCCCCACCGGCCGGGCGCTCCCGGCGTCCCACAGCCGAACCGTCCGGTCGTGCCCGGCTGAGGCGAGCCGCCGGCCCGCCGGGTCGAACGCCACCGCGTGCACGGATGCACCATGGTCGGTCATCGGCGCCGCGGCCGGTTCTCCGGTGGCCGCGTCCCACAACCGCACCGCCCCGTCGTCGCCGGAGGCGATCAACCGCCCCCCGGGGCTGATGGCCACATCATTCACCGGGTCCCCGTCCGCGGTCAGCGGGGCCCCCACCGCCTGGCCGGTCGCGGCGTCCCACGACCGCACCGAACCGTCCGCACCGCCGGAGGCGAGCCGCCGCCCGTCCGGGCTGAAGGCGACGGCCTGCACCGCACCCTCGTGCCCGGTCAGCGGGGTCCCCACCGCCTGGCCGGTCGCGGTGTCCCACAACCGGACCGAGCCGTCGTCGCCGGCCGAGGCGAGCCGCCGCCCGTCCGGGCTGAAGGCCACCGCCCGGAC
>JAPFFX010000382.1 GCA_026645375.1 Citricoccus sp. WCRC_4
ACGCTCTTCCGATCTCCCGCATGACGACCGGACCGGGGCGGTTCGGCTGCCCGGTCCGTGGTGGGCGGCAGGCGGGACGGGGTAGGGGTGGAAGCGGTGGACCGGTGCGCTCACCCGGGGAGTGCCGCGAGGTTCACGGGAAATTCATCTCCCGGGCAGGAATACCTCCCGTCGAGGCGCTGTTCTATTGAATGTTCAACCATAGAAGGTGGCCCGGCCGGACCGCGGTCCGGACGCCACCACTGCAACCCAGAGGAGAGCTCATATGACCGCACTGACCCCCGGTACCTGGAACCTGGACGCCACCCACACCGACGTCGACTTCACCGTCCGCCACGCCGGCATCTCCAAGGTCCGCGGCACCTTCAACGCCGTCGAGGGCTCGCTGGTCGTCGGCGACGACGCCACCGCCTCGAACGTGGACGTCACCATCGACGCCAACTCGGTCGACACCGGCCAGCCGGACCGCGATGCCCACATCAAGGCGGCCGACTTCTTCGAGACCGAGGCCCACCCGAACATGACCTTCGTGTCCACCGAGGTGCGCGGCGACGCCGCCGGCGACTTCACCCTCGTGGGCGACCTGACCATCAAGGGCATCACCCAGCGCGTCGAGCTGGACGCCGAGTTCGGCGGCCAGACCGTGGACGCGTTCGGCATGACCCGGGCCGGCTTCGAGGCCAAGGGCGAGATCTCCCGCAAGGACTTCAACATCACCTGGAACGCCCCGCTGCAGGCCGCCGCCGGTGGCGTGCTCGTCTCCGACAACGTGAAGATCCTGATCGACGCCTCCTTCGTGCTGCCGTCCGAGGAGACCGCCCAGGCCTGATCCTGAGGCCTCCTCCGGGGGGTGGCCTCAGCGGTTCGCGCAGCCGCCGACAGGCCGAACGCCCGCACGTCGACGACGCCCCGTCCTCCCCGTGGACCTCCCGGGAGGGCGGGGTGTTCCCGACCGCCGGCCGGTCCGCGGGCGGGCGCAGGGGTTCAGGCCCGCCGGTCGTCTGCCTCCCGGCTGCGGAGGGGACTGCATCCGGCGGACACCGGGCGCCACCAGTATGGGCACTTGCCGCGCGGGAGGGCACCCCTAGACTGGCGATGGACCTGGACCCGGCGGCGCCGAGGGCGTCACGACGCCGGGCCCTGAGGACGAGACCGACGGAGGCCCGTACATGGCAGGCAAGACCGCGCACCAGAACACCACCTTCCCGCTGCCCGACAAGGACCCCGGCCAGGACGGCGACCGGCTGGGCCACGGCTACCTGGCCACGCCCGAGTCCGGGTCCGGACCGGGTGTCATCGTCATCCAGGAGTGGTGGGGACTGACCGATCACATCCGGGACGTGTGCGACCGCCTGGCCGCGGAGGGCTTCACCGCCCTGGCCCCGGACCTCTTCGGCGGCTGGGTGGCCCACGACGGCGACGAGGCCGGCGAGATGATGTCCAAGCTGCCGGCCGAGGAGGGTGCACGCCAGCTGGCCGGCGCCGTGGACTACCTGCTGTCCCTGGACGCGGTGACCTCGCAGACCGTGGGCACCATCGGCTTCTGCATGGGCGGCGGGTTCGTGCTCGCCCTGGCCGCCCAGCAGGGCCCGAAGGTCTCGGCCGCAGTGCCGTTCTATGGAGTGGGCCAGGCCGTCCCGGACGCCTACACGGGCGTCAGGGCCGCCATCCAGGGCCACTACGCCGAGCAGGACTCGATGTTCCCGCCGGACCAGGCGCGGAAGCAGGAGCAGCAGATCCGCGAGGAGTCGGGTGCCGAGGTGGAGTACTTCTTCTACGACGCCCCGCACGCCTTCCACAACGACGAGAACCCGCAGGGCAATTACCGGCCCGAACAGGCCCGTCTGGCCTGGTCCCGCGCGGTGCAGTTCCTCAAGGACACGGTGAAGTAGCCCTCGTGCCCCGTGCCCGCGACCGGGCGTCCGATCCGCGGCCCGCGCCAGTCCCGGAGACGCTCTTCCTCTCCACCATCCCCGGTGCCTCCCCCTCCAAGTGGGTGGACCGCTTCACCTCGCGTGAGCGCCGGGCCCAGCTGGTGAACCACGACGTCGGCGGGCAGCTGGCGTTCCTGGCCCCCGGCCCCGGGGGGTCGGCCCCCCGGGGCCTGCCCCAGCTGGGCTACCTGCGCTGGTCGCTGGACTCCGGGCCGGAGGCGCTGTTGCGCGCGGGCGGGATCGATCCGGATCACGTGCACGTGGTGCGGTTCTACGAGGAGGACCCGGTGGTGTGCGTGGGCAAGGACCATCTGCTGGCCGCCTGGGACCCCGAGGCGGACGGCCCGGTCCCCGTGGACGAGCTCGATCCGCAGGGGCTCATGGACCCGGACCGGTTCGCGCCCGAGCCGCCGGCCGACCCGCTGGACGCGCCGGAGGTTCCCGGCACCGGAGAGCGGATGGCCGTGGAGATCGTCGCCGGCGGGACCGGGCACACCGTGCTGCCGGCATCCGTGGCGCGCATGTTCGGCCGCAAGGACGTCATCGTGCTGCCGCTGTCCGGCCATCCGGGCTGGGGCGTGGGACTGGCCTGGCTGAAGTCCGCGGACTCCGAACTCGTCCAGGACTTCGTCGGGGCCGCCAAGGGCCGCCGCCCCGGCTCGTCCCGGAACGAGCGCGGGCAGTCCGCCCCGGGCTCCGCATCCGGAGCGGCGTCACGGACGGCGGCGGGCGGGCGACCGGCGAGGAAGCCGTCCAGGGCGCCGGCGAAGTCCTCCTCGAAACCGCGCAAGCGCCGCTGAGCCGCCGGCGGGCCCCTCAGTCCCAGGACAGCACGAAGCCCAGCTCGTCCAGGATGCGGGAGGCGGTGGACTGCGGGTCCTCCGCGGAGGCCACCGTGATGCCCTCCTCCCCGGCGGCCAGCGGCTCCATCAGGGCCGTCTGGCTGTCCACGAGCGAGGCCGGCATGAAGTGCGCCTGCCGCGACGCCAACCGGGCCCTCAGGTCGTCCGGAGAGACCAGGATCTGCACCACGGTCACCGGGTAGCCGCAGGAGCGCAGCACGTCCCGGTGGGAGCGCTTGAGCGCCGAGCAGGCCAGCACGGCGGGCAGCCCGAGGCCGCCCAGCCGGCCCAGTTCCGCGGCGAGCCGGTCCAGCCAGGGCGCGCGGTCGTCGTCGTCCAGCGGGGTCCCGGCGGCCATCTTGTCGCGGTTGGCCACCGGGTGGAAGGCGTCCCCCTCCACCCAGACCCGTCCCAGCGCCGTCGCCAGGAGCCGGCCGACCGTGGACTTGCCGGACCCGGTGGGCCCGGACACCACGAGGTGGGATGCCCCGGCTGGCCAGGGCGCCGACGTCGGGGGCTGCGGGTGTTCCGTGTGCTCGGCCACGCCCCCAGCGTACGGCGGAACGGGCCGGGCCGGGCAGGCTCAGCCGAGGCGTCCGGGCTCGGCGGACTCGTAGGGGTTCTCGTCCGGGTCCGTGGACACCGGTTCGGTGCCGCGCCGCCGGGCGATGAACGTCATCAGGTGGAAGACCACCAGGACCGTCACGGTACCCAGGGCGATGCCGCCGAACTGCATCCCGCCCAGGTCCAGGGTGGGATCGGCGATGGCGACGATCAGCCCCGCGCCGGCCGCCATGAGGTTGATGGTGTTGGAGAAGTCGACCCGGTTCTGGACCCAGATGCGCACGCCCATCACGCCGATCATCCCGTACAGGATGATCCCCGCACCGGCGAGCACCCCGGCCGGGATGGTGCCGATGAGGGCACCGAACTTGGGGAGGAACGCCAGCGCCAGGGCCGTGCACCCGGCCACCCAGTACGCCGCGGTGGAGTAGACCCGGGAGGAGGCCATGACCCCGATGTTCTCCGCATAGGTGGTGGTGCCCACGCCGCCGCCCGCCCCGGACAGGGTCGTGGACAGGCCGTCGGCCATCAGCGCACGGCCGTAGGAGCCCTCCAGGTTCCGGCCGGTCATCAGGCCGACGGTCTTCACGTGCCCGATGTTCTCCGCCACGAGCACCAGCACCACGGGCAGGAACAGGAACAGGACGTTCCAGTGGAACTCGGGGGCGTGGAACGGCGGCAGGCCGACCCAGGCGGCCGTGCCGACCGGGGCGAAGTCCACCTGCCCCTGCGCCAGGGCCACCAGGTAGCCGACGATGATGCCCAGCAGGATGGACAACCGGCCGAGCAGCCCCTTGAACAGGACGGCGGCCACGGCGATCGCCAGGGTCGTGGAGAAGGTGGTCAGCGGCACCTCCACCATGGCCTGCGTGGTGGAACCGGCCAGGTTCAGGCCGATCAGCGCGACGATCGTGCCCATCACGACCGGGGGCATCAGGGCGTGGATCCAGCCGACTCCGGCCTTCTGCACCACCAGGCCCACGAGGAACAGGGTCACGCCGGTGACCAGCACACCGCCGAGGGCGCCGCCGATCCCGTGCTGGTTCATGGCCGCGGAGATGGGGGCGATGAAGGCGAAGGAGCTGCCGAGGTAGGAGGGGACCCTCCCGGCGGTGATGACCAGGAACAGCAGGGTGCCCACGCCGGAGAAGAACAGGGACGCGGTCACGGGGAACCCGGTGATGGTGGGGACCAGGACGGTGGCGCCGAACATGGCCATGACGTGCTGCACGCCCACGCCGATGGTCTGCGGCCAGGCCAGCCGCTCGTCCGGGGCGACCACCTCGCCCGGGGCGATGCGCCGGCCGTCGCCGTGGACGGTCCAGCCGATGCCGAGGCGGCGGGCCAGTGCGGGGCGCGGGGCGGAGCGGTGGCCGGGGGAGTCGGGTCCGGGCGTCCGGTCGGCTGGGGTGTGCGGGTCGTTCGTGGTCACGGTGCACTTTCGGTCGGCGTGCAGGAGGGGCTGTCCGGCCCCGGCGGTGTCCGGCGGGCGGCTTCATCCCCGGGGAATCAACTGACCCGTAGGGTACCGTTGAATCGTGACTGACTACGTGGGTGTGATCGGCGAGGCGCTCGTCGACGTCGTCGTCTCGGATACCGCCACCCCACGGGCCCACGTGGGCGGGAGTCCCCTGAACGTGGCCGTCGGCCTGGCCCGGCTCGGGGAGAACGTGCTGTTCACCGGGCGCTATGGCCGGGACGAGTACGGGGACATGGTCCGGGACCACCTGGCGCGCAATGGCGTGGACTCCGTCCTGGACCCCGACGACACCGCGACCTCGGTGGCCACCGCCCGGCTGGATCCCACCGGCGCCGCGAGCTACTCGTTCGACCTCGACTGGACGCTGCCCCCCGCCGCGGAGCTCTCCGACCTGGTCCGCCAGGCCCTGTGCCGGGACGGGAGGAACAGGACCCTGACGCACGTGCACACCGGGTCCATCGCCACCATGCTCGAGCCGGGCGCCTCCACCGTCATGGAGTTGCTGTCCGCCCTGGAGCCGGACGTCACCCTCAGCTATGACCCGAACTGCCGGCCCTCCATCGTGCCGGACCGCGCCCTGGCCCGGCGCCGGGCGGAGGAGTCCGTGGCGCTCGCCGACATCGTGCACGCCTCGGACGAGGACCTGGCCTGGCTGTACCCGGACCGCCCGATCGAGGACACGATCGTGGCGTGGCAGCGGATCGAGCCGGCCATGGTGGTGGTCACCCGCGGGGCGACCTCCATCCTCTGTGCCACCGCCGCCGGCGTCTCCGAGCACCCCGTGCACCCCGTGGAGGTGGCGGACACGGTGGGAGCGGGGGACTCGTTCACCGCCGCACTGCTGATCGCCCTCAAGGACCGCGGCCTGCTCGGTGCGGAGCGCCGCGAGGCGCTGCGGTCCATCAGCCCGGAGGACACGACGGCGGTACTCGCCTACGCCGCGCGGGCGGCGGCCATCACCTCGTCCCGGCCGGGCGCCGACCCGCCCACCCGCGACGAGCTCGGCTGAGCAGGGCCGGGAGTCCGGTCCGCTGGTCCCCGGCCTAGAATGGACCCATGTCCCTCCCCGATCCGGCCCTCGATCCGGCGCCGCCGGTCAGGTCCGGTGGTGCGACGCGACGTCCCCGGATGATCGCCAGCGACCTGGACGGGACCATCATCGGCTATGAGCACTCGCGCACGGGGTGGGTCTCGCCGCGCACGGTGGCCGCGTTCCAGGCCGCCCACGACGCCGGAGTGCAGGTGGTCTTCGTGACCGGCCGCCCGATCCGCTGGCTGACGCCGGTGGCCGCGGGCCTCGGGCACGCCGGGCCCGTGATCTGCTCCAACGGCGCGGTGGTCTACGACCTGGTCAGTGACACCGTGCTGGAGTCCCGGCCCATGATGCTCGACACCGTCCTGGAGGCCCGCGCGATGATCGCCGCGCTGGACCCCTCGGCCTCCTTCGGCGTGGAGACCCTCGACGGGTTCCACCTCGACGCCGCCTTCATGGACCGCCTGGACGAGGACTCTCCCGCCGAGCTCGCCCGGGGCATACACGTCGGCCGGTCCCTGGACGAGGTGCTGCCTCCGGAACCGGAGGTGGTGAAGTTCCTGGCCAAGACGCGCAGCAGCGAACCGGACGCCTTCCTGGCCGAGGTGAGGTCCCTGCTCGGCGAGCTGCTGGCCGTCACCCACTCCGCCCCCGGGGTCGCCCTGCTGGAGATGTCCCGCCCGGACGTCAACAAGGCCAGCACCCTGGAGGACTTCGCCGCGCGGCACGGGATCTCCGCCCACGAGGTGGTCGCCTTCGGGGACATGCCCAACGACCTGGAGATGATCCACTGGGCCGGGACCGGGTACGCCGTGTCCTCCGGACACCCGCTGCTGCTGAAGGCGGCGGACGCCACCGCCGATGCCTGTGACGATGACGGTGTGGCCGCCGTCATCGAGCACCTGCTCACCCTGGACTGACCCCGTCCCCGCCCCCGCTAGGGTGATGACCGTGAAGCCCCCCAGCCTGCCGCAGTACCTGAAGGACTCGTTGCCCGGCCGCCGGGGCTGGCCCCTGGCCTTCGCCCACCGGGGTGCGGACACCGCCCGGGAGAACACGCTCGCGGCCTTCCGCGCCGCCGTGGAACGCGGCTACGGCTACCTCGAGCTGGACGTGCGCACCACGCGTGACGGCGTGCTCATGGTCTTCCACGACGAGGTGCTCGACCGCGTCACCACCGGTACCGGCCGGATCTCCGACCACACGTGGGAGGAACTGACCCGGGTCCGCGTCATCGACCCCGCCCTCACCGGGGCCAGCGCCGGGATCCCCGGGGGAGCCGCGTCCGGAGCCGCCGAGGGTGAGCACCTGCTGCGCTTCGAGGACCTGCTGACCGAATGGGACGACGTCCGCCTCAACGTGGACCTCAAGGACGACGCGGCGGCCGCGGCGATCGCGGCGATCGTGGCCCGGCATGACGCCTGGGACCGTGTGCTGGTCGCGTCCTTCCACGATTCCCGTCGCC
>JAPFFX010000032.1 GCA_026645375.1 Citricoccus sp. WCRC_4
CGGGCGGGAGGAGGTGCGGGGCGCTGTGCGTCAGGCCTCGGCGGGCGCCGTCGGCACAGCACCGCAGCTGCTTCCAGGACTCGTCCTGGGCGACCGGTCCGTCCAGGACCCAGAACTGGACGAGGCGATGAAGGCCGCCGGGCTCAGTCATCTTTCAGCCGTCAGCGGGGCCAACTGCACGCTCCTCGCCGGAGCCGTCATGATGGCCCTGCGAAGCCTGCGGATCCGCCGCCCGGTGGTGCTGGGCGCGGTCCTGGGAGCGCTGGTCGTGTTCGTCATCATCGTCGGCCCCGAGCCCTCCGTGATCCGTGCCGCCGTCATGGGCGGGATCGGCGCCTCGGCGGTCTTCTTCGGGCGGGGGCGGCAGGCCCTGCCGCTACTGTGCCTGGCCGGCTGCGTCCTGCTGTGCTGGCAACCGCAACTCGCCGCCGAGCCGGCGTTCCAGCTCTCGCTGGCAGCCACCGCCGGCATCGTCCTGGCCGCCCGGCCGGTGGAACAGTGGCTGACCGCCACCCTCGGGAGGATACTGCCCGGCCCGGTTGCCGGGACGATCGGCGCCGCGCTCGCAGTGACCGTCTGTGCCCAGGTCGCCTGTCAGCCGGTGCTGGTGGGGATCGCGGGCACGCTCAGCAGCTATGCGGTGCCCGCCAACCTGCTCGCGGCGCCCCTAGTCCCCCTCATCACCGTGCCGGGCACGGCGGCTGCGATCATCGCCGTGCCGCTACCCGGCCTGGCCTCCGCACTGTTCTGGCTGATCGGCTGGCCGGCCGCGGGGATCGGCTGGATCGCCGGTGTCCTGTCGTCACTGCCGGGAGCGCTCCATCCCTGGCCCGGGGGAGCGCTCGGGGCAGGCCTGGTGGTGCTGCACGTGCTTGCAGCCCTGGCGTTGCTCTGGCTGCTGCTGCGGTGGGAACGCACGCGGCCGGCCCGCGTCCGCCGAATCTCCGGCGGTCCGGCCCCACGCAAGGCCTCGTCCACCCGCGCCCGGCGGTGGTCACTCGCCGGCGCATGGACGCTCGTGTGCGCCGCCGCCGGCAGTCAACTGGCCCTCGTGGTCTCGCCGCCGGCCGGTCCCGTCCCGCGGGACTGGTCCCTGGCCGCCTGCGACGTCGGCCAGGGGGACATGCTGGTCCTGCGCGCGGGGCAGCGATCGGCGATGGTGGTCGACACGGGCCCGGACCCGAGGGCGGCGACGTCCTGCCTCCGTCACCTCGGGGTGGAACGGATCGACCTGCTCGTGCTGTCCCACCTGCACCAGGACCATGCCGGTGCCGCCGGCGCGCTCGCCGACTGCTGCCAGCCAGCTGCCATCCTGTACTCCACCATGGCCGCCCCCGGGGGCGACGGGCTGGGCGCAGCCGGCCGGGTGGGCCGATCGGCGGCCGAGAACGCAGGTGGGGCCGGTGCCCCCGACGGTGCACGCCGGCCGGCGGCGGGCGAGACGGGCACGGTGGGTGAGCCGGCGTCGGGGTGGCGGGTGGATTGGAAGGTGCTGGCCGCGGACCCGGAGGCGGGCAACGAGAACGATGCCTCCCTGCAGATGATGGCGACCGCGCACACGCCGCAGGGAGCCTACACCGTGCTGCTCACCGGGGACATGGAGGAGGAGGCCACCGGCGCGCTGCTGCGCCAGGGAGTGCTCCCGGAGACGGTGGACGTGCTCAAGGTGAGTCACCACGGGGCCAGGAACGGTGGAAACGACCTGGTCCGCTCCCTGATGCCGGCGATGTCGGTGGTGCAGGTCGGCCGCGAGAACAGCTACGGACATCCGCACCCGTCCGTCATCGCCGAGCTCCGCCGGCACGGCCCGGTCGTGCGCACCGATCAGCACGGCACGACGGTCGTCTCGCTCCGCGACGGACAGCTGGTGCCGACCGTGACCGGCCAGTTCGCCCCCGCGACGACCGGCCGGGCGGGGGACACCATCCCGGTAGGATGACACGCATGCCCGCCCCCAGCCGTTCTCGCCGACCCACCAGCTCCGGCACCGACTGGCGACGTGTGGAACCGGCGCCCCTCATGCTCCTGAAGGGGCCTGAGGACTTCATCGCCACCCGTGTCACGGACCGGGTCAGGACCGCGCTGCGGCAGACGGACCCGGGCCTGGAGCTCCACCGGATCGAGGCCGCCGACTACCAGTCCGGACAACTGTCCATGCTGGCCAGCCCGTCCTTGTTCGGCGAGGCCAAGATCGTCCTGGCCGACGGCCTGCAGGACATGAATGAGGCGTTCCTGGCGGACTGCCTCGACTACGTGGCCGCCCCGGCGGACGACGTCACCCTGATCCTGCGCCACACCGGGGGCAACCGCGGCAAGAGGCTGCTGGACGTGGTGACCAAGGCGGGGGTCCTGGTGGAGTGCCAGCCCATCAAGTCCGACGCGGACAAGGCCGACTTCGTCGTCGGCGAGTTCCGGTCCCGGCGCCGGTCGATCGACCAGGAGGCCGTCCGCTCCCTCATCGACGCCACCGGGGGGTCGCTGACCGACCTCGCCGTGGCCTGCCAGCAACTGGCCGCGGACACCGAGGGCACGGTGACCACCCAGGTCGTGGACCGGTACTACGGCGGTCGGGTCGAGGCCACCGCCTTCCGGGTCGCCGACGCCGCCATCGAGGGCCGGGCCGGTCAGGCCACCGCACTGCTGCGGCACGCCCTGGCCACCGGGGTCTCCGCACCGGCCATCACGGGGGCGCTGGCCATGAAGACCCGGCAGATCGCCCGGATCGTCGACGCCCGCATCTCGCAGGGCCAGGTCGCGCAGGTCCTGGGGATGGCCCCCTGGCAGGCCAAGCGCGTCTCGGAGACCGTGCGGTTCTGGAACCCCGCGACCATCGCGGCAGCCATCGAGTGGGTGGCGCAGGCCGACGCCGAGGCCAAGGGGCTGGCCAAGGACGCCGAGTACGCCGTCGAACGCGTCGTCACCCGCATCGCCCTCACGGCCCGGCGCTGACGCCGCCGCGCACCGGCCGGCACCGGACGGCGACGCCCGCTTAACGCACGAGGCCCCCGTCCCATCGGACGGGGGCCTCGGTGCCTGGCGCTGGGCGCCGGCGAAGCGTGGGGATCAGGCGCTGATCTTGTTCACGCGCTTGGCGATACCGGACTTGCGGTTGGCAGCCTGGTTCTTGTGGATGACGCCCTTGCTGACGGCCTTGTCCAGCTTCTTGCTGGCCAGCGCGACGGCGGAGGCGGCGGCGGCCTGGTCACCGGCGGTGACGGCCTTGTCCACGGCGCGGATGGCGGTGCGCAGCTCGGACTTCACGGCGACGTTGCGCTGGCGAGCCTTCTCGTTGGTGAGGATGCGCTTCTTCTGGGACTTGATGTTGGCCACGAAAGAGTCTTTCTGTTGCTTCTGACTTTGGTCGGTGAGGGATATTCCCGGATCCGGCGACTGAGAGGCGTGGGGATGCCCTGGAAAGCCGTTCCGGGAGTGCCCGTCGACCTGCGCGGACACACAGCTGGTTAGTCTATCACGACCACCCGTTCTGGTCATGGAGCCCGCGGGCCACCGTCTCGAACACGGTCCGGGGGAGCACCCCACCCTCACGCCGGATGTCCCGCGGACTGACCTGCAGGATCCGGTCCAGTTTCACCTCGGACGGCCGGCCCCTGGAGTCCCACGGGCCGGTGCCGATGTCGATGTAGTCCTGGTCGCGCCGGACCCCGTTGTTGCGGTCCCGCGTGGTGAGCTGGGCGGCCAGCAGGTAGTCACGGTTGCGGCCGACCACCAGGACAGGGCGGTCCTTGCCCCGGCCGTCGAGCTCCTCGAACGGCACCCAGGTCCACACCACCTCACCCGGCCCCGCCTCCGGGCCGGGGACCGGGTCGTACTCCACCCTGGCCCGGCCGTGGAAGTCACCCGGGTAGTCCAGGACCTCGCCGGTGGGCCCGACGCCGGCCGCGCCGCCCGGTCGTGCCCCGCCCGGGACGGCGCGGGGCCGGGCCTGCCCGATCGGGCCCTGGTGCGGCCGGGGGCGGTGGTGCCGGGAGCCGGTGCCGCCGTCGTGCCGTCCGGGGGAGGGCGCGGGGGAGGCGCGCTGGACGTCCCGCACGAGGCGCACCACCGCGCGGCCGGCGGACAGCAGGCGGTTGAGGTTCAGGGCCATGGCACGAACCTACCAACGGGCGTCCGCGCGGCGGGGACCCGAGCGCGTCGCATCGAGGCGGATCCGCGGCGGGAAACATGGAAGAATGGGGAGCCAGCCCCGCCTGGTCCCGCCAGGCGCGCCCACGTTCCCCAGTCGAAGGAAGATGCCCGTGTCGCCCATGGCGATCCACGCCCCGGTGCCCGCCGCCACCGACCCGGCGGTGATCCGTAACTTCTGCATCATCGCGCACATCGACCACGGCAAGTCCACCCTGGCCGACCGCATGCTGCAGTCCACCGGCGTGGTCCAGCCCCGGGACATGAAGGCCCAGTACCTGGACCGGATGGACATCGAGCGCGAGCGCGGCATCACCATCAAGTCCCAGGCCGTGCGCATGCCATGGAACGTGGACGGTGCCGACTACGCGCTGAACATGATCGACACCCCCGGGCACGTGGACTTCACCTACGAGGTCTCCCGTTCCCTCGCCGCCTGCGAGGGGGCGATCCTGCTGGTCGACGCCGCCCAGGGCATCGAGGCACAGACCCTGGCCAACCTGTACCTGGCCATGGAGAACGACCTGACGATCATCCCGGTCCTGAACAAGATCGACCTGCCCTCGGCCGAGCCCGAGAAGTACGCGGCCGAGATCGCCGGCCTGATCGGCTGTGATCCGGACGACGTCCTGCGCGTCTCCGGCAAGACCGGCGTGGGCGTGGAGGCCCTGCTGGATCGCGTCGTCGCCGAGATCCCGGCGCCCCAGGGGAACACGGACGGGCCGGCCCGGGCGATGATCTTCGACTCCGTCTACGACACCTACCGCGGCGTGGTCACCTACGTGCGCGTGGTGGACGGCCGGCTCTCCCCGCGGGAGAAGATCACCATGATGTCGACGGGTGCCACCCACGAGCTCCTCGAGATCGGGGTGTCCTCGCCCGAGCCGATCCCCTCGAAGGGCCTGGCCGTGGGCGAGGTGGGCTACCTGATCACCGGCGTGAAGGACGTGCGCCAGTCCAAGGTCGGTGACACGGTCACCTCGGCGGCCAAGCCGGCCACGGAACGCATCGGCGGGTACGAGGACCCCAAGCCGATGGTGTTCTCCGGCCTGTACCCCATCGACGGCTCCGACTACCCGGTGCTGCGCGATGCGCTGGACAAGCTCAAGCTCAACGACGCGGCCCTGGTCTACGAGCCGGAGACCTCGGTCGCCCTGGGCTTCGGCTTCCGCGTGGGCTTCCTGGGACTGCTGCACCTGGAGATCATCCGCGAGCGGCTCGAGCGCGAGTTCGACCTGGCCCTGATCTCCACCGCACCGAACGTGGTCTACGAGGTCACCCGGGAGGACGGACAGGTCATCACCGTGACCAACCCGTCCGAGTTCCCCGAGGGCAAGATCAACGAGGTCCGTGAGCCGATGGCCTCGATCACGATCATCGTCCCCTCGGAGTTCATCGGTGCCGTCATGGAGCTGTGCCAGGGCAAGCGGGGGCAGATGCGCGGCATGGACTACCTCTCCGAGGAGCGGGTGGAGATCCGCTACTGGATCCCGCTGGCGGAGATCATCTTCGACTTCTTCGACCAGCTGAAGTCGCGCACCAAGGGCTATGCCTCGCTGGAGTGGAAGACCGACGGGGATCAGGTCGCCGACCTGGTCAAGGTCGACATCCTGCTCCAGGGCGAGCAGGTGGACGCCTTCAGCTCCATCACCCACAAGGACAACGCCTACTCCTACGGCGTGATGATGACGGGCAAGCTCAAGGAGCTCATTCCCCGGCAGCAGTACGAGGTGCCGATCCAGGCCGCGATCGGCTCCCGCATCATCGCCCGCGAGAACATCCGCGCGATCCGCAAGGACGTGCTGTCCAAGTGCTACGGCGGTGACATCTCCCGTAAGCGCAAGCTGCTCGAGAAGCAGAAGGAGGGCAAGAAGCGCATGAAGATGGTCGGCCGGGTGGAGGTCCCCCAGGAGGCCTTCATCGCCGCCCTGTCCTCCGAGGGTGCGGGCTCCGAGACCGGCGCCAAGAAGTAACCCAGGAATAGCAGTAGGAGAGTAGTACCGCTTGCCTTCCATCCTTCCCGAGGGTGACCCCGCGCCCGACGACGGCCGGTTGCCCGCGCACGTCGCCCGCCGAGTGCGTGAGGCCCAGTCCACCGGCGCGCCGCGGACGTTCAGCCTGTACGTCCACGTGCCGTTCTGCGAGGTCCGCTGCGGGTACTGCGACTTCAACACCTACACCGCCGAGGACCTGGGCCCGGGGGCGTCCCGCTCCAGCTATGCCGGCACGGTGAGCGGTGAGCTCGACTTCGCCGCCGGGGTGCTGGCGGCCTCGGGCGTGCCGGCACGACCGCTGGAGACCGTGTTCTTCGGTGGGGGCACGCCGACACTGCTGCCCGCCGCGGACCTGGTCGGCATCCTCGGCCGGGCCCGTGGGGTCTTCGGCCTCGCACCGGGGGCCGAGGTCACCACGGAGGCCAACCCGGACTCGGTCACCGCACGGTCGCTGGCCGAGCTGGCCGCCGGGGGGTTCACGCGCGTGTCCTTCGGCATGCAGTCGGCGGTGCCCCACGTGCTGGCCACCCTCGACCGCACGCACCGCCCGGAGAACGTGCCGGCCGCCGTCGGGTGGGCCCGGGACGCCGGCCTGGAGGTGTCCCTGGACCTCATCTACGGCACGCCGGGGGAGTCCCTGGAGGACTGGCGGACCACGGTCGAGGCGGCGCTGGCGCTACGGCCGGACCACGTCTCCGCGTACTCGCTGATCGTGGAGGAGGGCACCAAGTTCGGGTCCTCGGTCAAGCGGGGCGTGCAGGCCGACGTCGACCCCGACGACCAGGCGGACAAGTACCTGCTGGCCGAGCGACTGCTCGCCGAGGCCGGCTACCGCTGGTACGAGATCTCCAACTGGGCCCTGGACCCGGCGGACGAGGGCATCCACCGTGCCCGCCACAACATGGCCTACTGGCGTGACCAGGACTGGTGGGGCGCCGGCCCGGGCGCCCACTCACACCTTGCCGGCGTCCGGTTCTGGAACGCCAAGCACCCGGCCGCCTACGCCCAGCGCCTGGCCACCGGCGTGTCGCCGTCCGTGGGCCGGGAGGAACCCGACGCCGAGGCCAGGTTCCTGGAGCGGGTCATGCTCGGCGTCCGGCTGTCGGAGGGCCTGGAGACCAGCGTCCTGGACGTGGCGCCCGACGGCGGCACGCAGGCCAGGGGGGAGATCGCGGCGATGATCGCCGAGGGGCTGCTGGACGGCCGGGCCGCCCTGGCCGGGCGGATCATCCCGACGCTGCAGGGCCGCCTGCTCGACGACGCGATCGTGCGGCGGCTGGCGGGGTTCTGAGGCGGCGCTCCTACTGGATCAGGCGCAGGTTGAACGGGTAGCGGTACGGCCGGCCCTTGTTGCAGTGGATGCCCGCGGCCAGGCCGGAGATGGTCATGAACAGCCAGATGAGCATCGCGATGATCCCGAAGACGCCGCCGACCACGGGGATCAGCGCCAGCAGGTTCGCCACGATCGCCAGCACCGTGGGCGGCAGCGTGAAGTTCAGCGCCTCCTTGGCCTCCTGGGCCGTGAAGGGCCCGCGGTGGCGGAAGACGAGGTAGATCACCAGGGAGGGGACGAAGCCCAGGATGCCGCCGAAGTGCGCCAACGTGGCCCACTGGCGGTCCTGCGCGGGCGTCAGGGGCGCGGCCTTGGCCGGGGAGCCCTGCAGGTGCTGGTCGCGCCGGGGCGCGCCGACCGGACGCTGGCGGTGCGGACCGCTGGGCTGCTGCTGTGACACGTCCTTCTGCCTCTCGGGAGTGGGGGTACTACGCCGGATTCCGTAGGACATCCTACGTGGATATCCGCCCGCGCTAGTCGCCCACGGCCGTCAGGAAGTCGATGACCTCCTCGACGCGGCCCAGCAGGGCGGGCTCGAGGTCCGCATAGGTGCGCACCCGGGAGAGCAACCGCTTCCAGCCGAGGCCGACGTCCTCCTTGGTCCGGTGCGGCCAGCCCAGGCCCTTCAGGATCCCGGTCTTCCAGTCCTGGCCCCTCGGAACCACCGGCCAGGCCTCGATGCCCAGCACGGCCGGCTTGATGACCTGCCATACGTCCACGTAGGGATGGCCGACGATCAGCACGTTGCCGCGCGCCCCGGGAACCCGCATGGCCTCCGCCGCGATCCGCTCCTCCTTGGACCCGGACACGAGGTGGTCCACGAGGATTCCGAGCCGGCGCCGCGGCCCGGGGGAGAAGTCGGCGATCGCGCCGGCAAGATCGTCCACGCCGTGCAGGGGCTCGACGACGATCCCCTCCAGCCGGAGGTCCTCGCCCCAGACCTTCTCCACCAGCTCGGCGTCGTGCAGGCCCTCCACCCAGATGCGGGAGGCGCGTGCGGTGCGGGCCCGGGCGTTGCCCACCCGGACGGATCCCGACGCCGTCCTGGCCGGCAGGGCCTGGCCCGTCACCCCGAGCGGGCGGCCCGGCGTGGCCGTTGCGGGGGGCACCACCTGGACCGGGTCACCGTCGACGAGGAAGCCGAAGCCCAGCGGGAAGGACTTCGTCCGGCCCTTCCGGTCCTCCAGCACCACCAGGTGCACCCCGCCGGACTTCTCGACCCGCAGGACGGCCCCGGTGAACCCCGTGCCGGCGTCCTCCAGGACCGTGCCGCGGTCCGCGGGGACCTCCGGCACGGCGCGGGCCGCGGGCCGGAAGCCGCCGTCCAGGGTGCCGGGTCCCCAGCTGTTCCATTCCATGGGTCCCGACGCTAGCAAGCCGTCCCGGCGAACCCGGGGAACGGCTCGCGCCCGCGGTGAACCGTGCCGTGCGCGGAGCGGGACGGCGTGGACACGACCCGGAGGAGGCGGGGGCACGGAGCGGACTGGACAGAGGTATTAGACTTGGCACTTGAACTCGACGAGTGCTAAGTGCAGGACCGGGAGGACCGGAGCACCACTGACCGACGACGGGAGGGTGAGATGAGCGAGCAGCCGCGCCGCATGCAGGTGCTGCAGGCGATCGTGGAGGACTACGTGGCCTCCCGGGAACCGGTCGGCTCCAAGGCCCTCGTGGACCGCCACCAGCTGGGCGTGTCCTCGGCGACCGTGCGCAACGACATGGCCGCCCTGGAGGACGAGGGGTTGATCGTGGCCCCGCACACCTCGGCGGGGCGCATCCCCACGGACAAGGGCTACCGCGTCTTCGTGGACCAGATCTCCGAGGTCAAGCCGCTCTCGGCCGCCGAACGCCGGGCCGTGCAGACCCTGCTGGACTCCTCGGACGACCTGCACGAGATGATGTCCCGCACCGTCCGGCTGCTCTCCCAGCTGACCCACCAGGTGGCCGTGCTGCAGTACCCGCACCTGGACTCCTCGACCGTGCGGCACCTGGAGCTGGTCGCGCTGGCCCCGCGCCGTGTCCTGGCGGTGGTGATCCTGTCCTCCGGGCAGGTGGACCAGCGCGCCGTCACCACCGAGCAGGACGTCTCGGAGACCTCCCTGAACGCCCTGAAGCAGCTGTTCCTGCGCCACCTCGACGGGCTGACGCCCGTCCAGGCCGCCGACGGGCTCCGGGCCGCCATGGCGACCGTGCCGGAGGAGGACCGCGAGCTGGCGGGCGTCCTGGCCGGTCAACTGGACCAGTTGCTGGCCGCCCGGCGCGAGGACCGCATCATCATGGCCGGAACGGCCAACCTGGCCCGGTCGCCGGGTGACTTCCCGTACTCGATCGGCCCCATCCTGGAGGCACTCGAGGAACAGGTCGTGCTGTTGCGCCTGCTGACCGAGATGGAGCAGGATGTGCGGGGCCTGAGCGTGCGCATCGGCTCCGAGAACTCCGGTTCGCTGGCCGAGACCTCGGTCATCGCGGCCGGTTACGGGCCCGGGGCCGGTGCCAAGCTAGGGGTCGTCGGACCCACCCGCATGGACTACCCCGGCACGATGACCGCGGTCCGCGCCATCGCCCGCTACCTGTCCAGGATCCTGTCCCAGTAGACCGCCGGGTCGCATCAGACCTGAACACGAATCCCGTCCGGAAGGAATACCCCACACCGTGGCAGACCACTACGAGGTCCTCGGCGTCAGCCGTGACGCCTCTGCCGAGGAGATCAAGCGCGCCTACCGCAAGCTGGCACGCAAGCTCCACCCCGACGTCAACCCCGCCCCGGAGGCCGGTGACCGGTTCAAGGAGGTCACCCGGGCCTACGAGGTGCTCTCGGACGAGGACAAGCGACGTAATTACGACGCGACCGGCCACGAGAACGGCACCGGCGGCATGGGTGGGTTCGGCGGGGGCGACTTCGGCGGGTTCCAGGACATCTTCGAGACGTTCTTCGGTGGCGGAGGCGGCATGGGCGGTGGCGGGCGTGGCCCGGCGAGCCGGTCCCGCCGCGGCCAGGACGCGCTGATCACCGCGCGGATCGACCTGGTGGACGCCGTGTTCGGCGTGGACAAGACCCTCGAGGTGGACACCGCGGTGGTCTGCCCGGAGTGCGACGGTTCCTGCTGCCGGCCCGGCACCCACCCCGAGACCTGCTCCATCTGCCACGGCCAGGGCGCCGTCCGCCGCCCCGTCCGCTCCATCCTGGGCACGGTGATGGCCGCCGAGACCTGTTCGGCGTGCCAGGGCTTCGGCACCGTCATCCCGGACCCCTGCCGCGAGTGCAACGGCCAGGGCCGCGTGCGCGACCGGGCGTCCCTGACCATCAAGATCCCCGCCGGCGTGGCCACCGGTACCCGCATCCAGCTGGCCGGACGGGGGGAGGCCGGCCCGGGCGGCGGCCCCAACGGGGACCTCTACGTGGAGATCGACGTCCGCCATCACGACGTGTTCACGCGGGACGGCGATGACCTGCTGGCGACCATGACCGTGCCGATGACGGCTGCCGCCCTGGGCACCGCCCTGACGCTGGACACCTTCGACGGTGAACAGGAGGTCCCCGTCCGGGCGGGTACCCAGTCGGGTGAGGTGCAGGTGCTCAAGGGCCTGGGCGTCGGGCGGCTGCGCGGCTCCGGCCGCGGGGACCTGAAGGTCACCCTGCGCGTGGAGACCCCCACGCGGCTCGATGACGAGCAACGCCGACTGCTCGCGGAGCTCGCGATAGCGCGCGGCGAGGAGGCGGTGCACGGCAGCACCGAACACCGCGGCCTGTTCTCCAAGCTGCGGGACAACCTCAAGAACCTGTGAGCCACCGCCCGTGAGCAACCCGCTGTTCTACCTCGACGCCGGCTCGCTGGCCTCCACCGCGCCCGGTGACACCGTGGTGCTCACCGGCGCCGAGGCCCGCCACGCCGCCCAGTCGATGCGGCTGGGCCCGGGGGAGCGGCTCGACGTGGCCGACGGTTCCGGGCGCCGCGTCACCGCGACCGTCGTCGCCGCCGCCCCCGACCGGCTGGAGGCGACCGCCGGGTCCGTCACGGATGAACCGGCACCGCGTCCCGAACTGGTCCTCGTGCAGGCACTGGCCAAGGGCGACCGGGACCTGATGGCGATCCAGGCCGGCACCGAGCTCGGGCTGGACGCGGTCCATCCCTGGCAGGCCGAACGATCCATCGTGCGCTGGACGGGCGGGAAACCGGGCAGGGGCGGCAGGTCGGACAAGACCGCCAAGGCCCTCGCCAAGTGGGAGGCCGCCCTGCTGGCGGCCGCGAAGCAGGCCCGGCGCACCCGGGTGCCGGAGGCCCGCGAGCTCCTCGACGGCGTCGGGGTCGCATCGGTCTGCGGGCCCAGGACGCTGGTGCTGGTCCTCCACGAGGAGGCGCAGGCCTCTCTCGGCGAGACGGTGGCCGCGGCGGTCGCCGGGGATGCCGTGCACACCGTGGACCGGATCGTGATGGTCGTGGGCCCCGAGGGCGGCATCGGCCCGGCCGAGCTCACGGCACTCACCGAGGCCGGGGCCGTGCCCGTACTGCTGGGTCCCCACGTGCTGCGTTCCTCCACCGCGGGTCCCGCGGCGACCGCCGTCGTCCAGCAACTGCTGGGACGTTTCGGGTCCCGGTCGTAGACTTCCACCAGAGCCACCCACCACAGCAGGAGCTGAACCCCCCGCCTTGAGCCTCCCCACCGATTCGACCGGAACCGACCGGGACCAGATCACCATCACCTTCGCCTCCGCCGAGGACATGGTCCGGACCCTGGGTACGCAGGACCTGCTGCTGCGCATCCTCGAGGGCATCTACCCCGGACTGGTCGTGGCCGTCCGGGGCCAGGACCTGGACGTGGACGGACGGGCCTCCGACGTGGACCAGGCGCGCCAGATCATCGAGGACCTCAACGGGCTGGCCCGACGGGGCACCACGATCACCCCGGAGGTCGTCGAACAGGTGTCCACCCTGGTGCGGGGCGGGTCCGGGGCGCGGGCCTCGGGGATGCTCTCGGCCTCCATCCTGTCCAGCCGCGGACGCAAGATCCGGCCCAAGACGGTCAACCAGCAGCGCTACGTCGAGTGCATCGACGAGCACACCGTCGTGTTCGGGCTCGGACCGGCCGGCACCGGCAAGACCTACCTGGCCATGGCCAAGGCCGTCCAGGCGCTGCAGGCCAAGGAGGTCAACCGGATCATCCTGACCCGTCCCGCGGTCGAGGCCGGCGAACGGCTGGGGTACCTGCCGGGTACGTTGTCCGAGAAGATCGACCCCTACCTGCGCCCGCTCTACGACGCCCTGCACGACATGGTGGAGCCGGAGTCGATTCCCCGGCTCATGGCGGACGGCACCATCGAGGTGGCCCCGTTGGCGTACATGCGCGGCCGCACGCTCAACGATGCCTTCATCATCCTCGACGAGGCCCAGAACACCACCGGCGAGCAGATGAAGATGTTCCTGACCCGGCTGGGCTTCGGCTCGCACATGGTCGTCACCGGGGACACCAGCCAGGTCGACCTGCCCCGGGGGACCGACTCCGGGCTGTCGCAGGCGGTCTCCGTGCTCGAGGGCGTCGATGACATCGCGGTGGTGCGGCTGACCTCCACCGACGTGGTCCGGCACCGCCTCGTCAGCCGGATCGTGGACGCCTACGAGGGGCTGAACCATGGCCGTTGAGATCGTCAATGAGTCCGGGGTCGAGGTGGACGAGGAGTCACTGCTGGGCCTGGCGAGGTCCGTGCTCGCCGGACTGCACGTGCACCCCGGGGCCGAGCTGTCCGTGATCTGCGTGGACGAGGCGGCCATGGAGCAGCTGCACCTGGAATGGATGGACCTGTCCGGGGCCACGGACGTGATGAGCTTTCCCATGGACGAGCTGCGCCCGGGCACCCCGGAGGCGCCCAGCCCCGAGGGGCTGCTCGGCGACGTGGTCATCTGTCCCCAGGTGGCGGCCGTGCAGGCCGCCCGGGGCGGCCACCCGACGTCGGACGAGATCCTGTTGCTGCTGACCCACGGCATCCTGCACCTGCTCGGCTTCGACCACGAGGAGCCCGAGGACCGCGCCGAGATGTTCGGCCTACAGGCCCGGCTGCTCGGTGACTACCTGGGCCGCCCGGCACCCGATCCCACCGAGGACTGAGCCGTGCTGACCACCATCCTGCTGGCGGTGCTGCTGGCACTGCTGCTGTTCCTGACCTGGACACTGGCGGTGGCCGAGACGTCCCTGGGTTACCTGTCCCGCAAGGAGGCGGAGGGCATCGCCCTGCGACGGCCGCGCAGCCCCATCCTCATCGTGATGGCACGGCTGCCGGAGCACCTGCACGCCCTGCGGTTCTGGCGGCTGTTCGCCGAGACCACCGCGGCGGTCGCCGGCACGCTGTTCATCCACTCGCTGATCGGGGTCGTCTGGATCACCGCGGTGGTGTCCACGGTCCTGATGGGTCTGGTGGCACTGCTGCTGGTGGTGCTCTCCCCGCGCCAGGTCGGCACGCGTCACGAGGTGGCCGCCGCCCAGCGCACCGCCGGCCTCGTCCGGTTCCTCACCGCGCTGCTCGGCCCGCTCCCGGCACGCTTCGCCGCGCCCGGGCCCCGTTCGGAGGACGAGGAGGAGGAGGCCGCGGAGATCGAGGAGCGGCACTTCCGGGAGTTCGTCGCCCGCGCCAACGACGCCGACGTGCTGGAGGACTCCGAGGCCGAACTGATCCAGTCGGTCTTCGACATGGGGGACACGCTCGTTCGGGCCGTCATGGTCCCGCGCACCGACATCGTCACGATGGAGACGGGCACCTCCCTCGAGGACGCGATGAACCTGTTCCTGCGCTCGGGGTGCTCCCGCATCCCGTTGATCGGGGACAACGCCGACGAGGTCTTCGGGATGGTCTACCTCAAGGACGTCGCCCGCGCCCTGCACCGTGGTCCCGACGGCGACGTGGACCGGACCGCGCCCGTGGATCCCGTGGCCCGGGACGTCCGCTTCGTCCCGGAGTCCAAGCAGGTCTCCGCACTGCTGCCGGAACTGCAGCGCGAGTCCAAGCACGTGGCCATCGTGGTCGACGAGTACGGCGGCACGGCCGGACTGGTCACGCTCGAGGACCTCATCGAGGAGATCGTCGGGGAGATCTCCGACGAGTACGACCGGCAGGACCGACCGGAGGTCGAACCCCTCCAGGACGGGACCTTCCGGGTGGACGCCCGGATGGGCGTCGACGACTTCGCCGAGACGTTCGGCGTGGACCTGGACGACGAGGACGACATCGACACGGTCGGCGGCCTGCTCGCCAAGACCCTCGGCCGGGTCCCGATCCAGGG
>JAPFFX010000039.1 GCA_026645375.1 Citricoccus sp. WCRC_4
AGGTGCCCAAGCACATCGTGCAGGAGCGCTTCGAACGGCTGACCGCCCTGCAGGACCGGATCAGTGCGGAGGAGACGGCGAAGCTTCTCGGCACCCGGCAGGAGCTGCTGGTGACCAACCAGCCCGGCAGCAAGGGCGCGGAGACCGGGCGGCTCGCCGGCCGCGCCCCGGACAACCGCCTGGTGCACTTCAGCGTCCCGGCGGGGGAGCAGGCACCGCGTCCCGGGGACTTCGTCACGGTGACCATCACCGAGTCGCACCCGTACCACCTCATCGCCGATCCCACCGCCCAGGACTACCGGTTGCGCCGGTCGCGGTCGGGGGACGCATGGGACCGTGCCCAGGCCGAGTCCTGCGGCGTGCCCGCACCGGGCGGGGCGGCCGGCGCCGCCGGGACCGCCGGCGTGAGCCTGGGCATGCCCTCCCTGCGCGTCGGTTCCTGAGCCGGTCCATGCAGGAGGTGATCGCGGTCGTCGGGCCCACCGGGACCGGGAAGTCCGACCTGGCGCTGGACCTGGCCGAGCGGCTGGGCGGGGAGATCGTCAACACGGACGCCCTGCAGCTCTACCGCGGCATGGACATCGGCACGGCCAAGCTGCCGGTGGCCCAGCGACGGGGGATCCGTCACCACCTCCTGGACGTCCTGGAGGTCACCGAGGACGCCTCCGTGGCACGGTTCCAGGGCGCCGCGCGCGAGGTGATCGAGGACATCACCACGCGGGGGCTTCGGCCGGTCCTCGTCGGTGGGTCCGGGCTCTACGTGCGGGCCGCCCTCGACGAACTCGAGTTCCCGCCCACGGACGCGGTCGTCCGGGCCCACTTCGAGGAACTGGCCAGGAGGGTGGGCCTGGACGGGATGCGCGAACGACTGCGCGAGGTCGACCCGGCCAGCGCCGAGCGGCTGGGCGACGTCCGCCGCGTGGTCCGCGCCCTGGAGGTCCACGAGCTCACCGCCAGGCCCTTCTCCTCCTTCATGCCCCGGCGCACGTACCTGCGGCCCACCGTCCAGGTCGGCCTGGACCTGGACCGCGCCCAGCTGCACGCCCGCCTGCACCGGCGCGTGGTGGGCATGGTGGAGGCCGGGCTCGTCGAGGAGGTCCGGGCCCTGGACGCCGCCGGCCTGCGGACGGGAAGGACCGCGTCCCGGGCCATCGGCTATGCCCAGGTCCTGCAGGTCCTCGACGGTCAGGCGGAGCTGGACTGGGCCATCGAGGACACCGCGACCGCCACGCGCCGCTTCGCCCGCCGGCAGCTGACCTGGTTCCGGGCCGATCCGCGGGTGACGTGGTTCGACCCGACCGAGCCGCACCTGCTGGACCGGGTGCTGGCGCACCTGGGCGGACAGGTCCCGCCTAGACTGGCTCCATGACCCTGCCGATCGCCCAGGACCCCGACCGCCTGCGGACCGCCCTCGACCAGTTGAGCGGCCTGCGCTATGCCAAGGGACAGGGCACCGGCAATGACTTCGTGCTCGTGCCCGATCCGGACGGGGAGACCGAGCTGTCCCCGGACCACGTGGCGGCCCTGTGCGACCGGCACTTCGGCGTCGGCGGCGACGGGCTGATCCGGGTGGTGGAGTCCTCGCACCTCATCGAGGGACGCGACCTGCTGCAGGATCACCCGGAGGCCGTCTGGTTCATGGACTACCGCAACTCGGACGGTTCCGTGGCCGAGATGTGCGGCAACGGCGTCCGGGTCTTCGTGCACTACCTCGCCGAGCGCGGCCTGGTGGACCTGGCACCGGGACAGGAGCTCACCATCGGGACCCGCGCCGGGATCCGCACCGTGACCCGGCTGGCGGACGGCTACGCGATCGACATGGGGCCGTGGAGCCTCATCGATCCCGAACTGGCCCGGGAGAGCGCCTCCGACTCGCTCGTGCTCGCGGCCGGGCTGGTGGACCCACGGCCCGCCCTGAGCATCTCGCTGGGCAATCCGCACACCGTCGTGGCGCTCGCCGAGCCCGCCGAGCTGGCGGCCCTGGACCTCACCCAGCAGCCGTCCGTGGATCCGGTGCCGCCCAACGGCACCAACGTCGAGTTCGTCGTCGCGGCCGACCCGCTGTTCCACGACGACGTCGGCCGGGTGGACCTGCGGGTGCACGAACGCGGCGTGGGCGAGACGCTGTCCTGCGGTACCGGCGCCTGCGCGGCCGCCGCCGCCGTCCGCCTCTGGGCCGGGGACGAGACGGCCATCCGGTGGCAGGTCGGGGTGCCCGGTGGCCTCGTGGGCGTGGAGTTCAGCGCGCAGCCCGACGGCACCGAGCACGTGGTCCTCTCCGGCCCGGCTGAATTGGTCTTCGAGGGCACGGTGCTGTGAGCCCGGTCCGCTGGACGGTGCGGCCCGAGGGCCCCGGAAGCGGGGACCGGGCGGCCGTGCGCCGCGTCCTCGAGGCCGCCTTCCCGACGCCGGCCGAGGCCGACCTCGTGGACGCCCTGCGTGAGGACCCGGGCGCCTGGCTGCCCGGACTGTCCTGGGTCGTCTCGGACGCCCGGGAGCCCGACGACGGCCCGGTGGGGCACGCACTGATCACCCGGTGCCGCGTGGGCGGGGAACCCGCGGCCGCCCTCG
>JAPFFX010000053.1 GCA_026645375.1 Citricoccus sp. WCRC_4
CGAAGGCGACGGCCCCGATCCGGCCGACGCCGACTGAACAGCCGCCGGCCGGAACTGCACAGCTGACCGGACGCTTCCGGCCCTCCACGGATGGGGTGCCGGGCGCTTCCGTGTCCGAGGCGGCCACGGAAGCGTGGAGGCATGCAGACAGATCTCCCCGAAGACCGGCTCCAGGCCGATCCGCCAGCGTCCACGCCCCTGCGGGTCAAGGCCGTCGAGCCGGTCGACCTGGTCAGCTACGTCCAGCACACCCTGGGGTTCGTCCCCCGCAACAGCATCACGGCCATCACCCTGGCGGGCCGGGACCTCGGAGCCGTGCTGCGTTGCGACTGGGACCCGCTGCTGACCGACGACGGGGACGCCCTCGCCGGGTATGCCCGGCAGGTGGCGGGTTATCTCACGGCCGACGAACGGGCCGACGGCAGCCTGGTGTTCCTGTTCCGGGATCCCACGGGGTATCCGGGGCCCGACGACGACCATGACGGGATCCTCGCCGATGCCCTGGATACCGAACTGGCCGCGGTCGGACTGCCGGTGCAGGAGGCGTGGCTCGTGTCGGACGGCAGGCTGTGGCACCTGGACTGTCCCGACCTGACCGCGTGCACGGCCCACGGGTCCGCGGTGGCCCGCACCGAGACCAGCGCACTGAACACGGCGTTCATCCTGGAGGGGTCCGTCGTCGAGGACGAGCCGCAGGCCGGCGGCCTGCCGGCCTCCGCGGACAGGATGAGCCCGGCACTCCAGGAGGCCGTCCGGCGACTCTGCGGGGCGACCGTCGCTGCCGGTGCCCGCGCCCGGTGGTTGCAGGCCTGGGAGCAGGTCCTGTCCGGGGCGGGGCTCCCCGCGGACCCGGCCGCACGGGCCGGGCTGCTCGGCGGCCTCATGGACGTGAACCTGCGCGACACGCTGGTGGCAGCGGCGAGCTTCACGCTGCCACGGGCGGTCTCGGGTGCGGCGTGGCTGCAGGCGCTGCCGCACGAAGTGGCGGAGGCTCTCGGAGCCAGTCCCCGTGAGGTCGACGGGGTGCTGTACTCCTCGGTGTTGATGGCCACCTCCCGCCGGTCTCCGGACTGGGACCGGATCGCCCGGCTCCGGACCGCGTGCGAACAGTTGCTGTCCGAGGCCGCCGGGGAACCGGCGGCGGCGGCGCGATGCCTGGTGGCCTGGGTGGAATGGGCCCGGGGGCGCGGTTCCGTGGCCGGTCGCATCATCGAGGAGTGCCGGCGCTCCGATCCGGACTATCCGTTGGGACAGGTCCTGGGCGAGGTCATCGACCGCGGCATCCTCTCCGGCTGGGCGAGCCGGAGGTCGACCGCCTGGTCGGCCACGCGACGAGGCCGGTCCTGAACGCCGGTCCTGACCGGGGGGTGCACCGGGATCGGCACCGACAGATCTCCGACGGGAGCCGCCGCGTGGCATAATCGTCGGGCCTCCTGCGGTGCGCTTCATCCCATCCCTGTCCGGAGACCGTCACGGCCCGTCCGCGGCCGTTCGGGAAAACCGGTGGCGACGGGAACAAAACCGGACCGCAGGGCGTTGACCACATCACGACCCTGCTTCTGCGCGGGGGTCCGGCTGCCGGGACCTGAGGTCCCGGCCAGGCCGGATCCCATCGACGCGGACTTGACAGGGTCATAGTGGTGTTGACCGTCAGGGGCCCGCAGGGACGCCCGTACGAAAGGTAATGAGTGACTACTTCTTCCAAGAAGACCGAGACCCAGGCCACCGTGTCCGTCGAGGACGCCGGAGCCGAGGACCAGGGCGCCGCACAGGCCGGCACGTCCACTCGGAAGTCCACCGCCTCGTCGCGGGTCACCAAGTCGACCGCCACGAAGTCCACGGCGGCCAAGGGCGCTGCCAGGAGCGCCACGAAGTCGGCGGCCCCGAAGACGAACGCCAAGGCCCCCGCTGCCACGTCCGCCGACGAGGCAGAGCCGGAGGAGGAGCCGAAGGACGCCCCGGAGGTCGTCGAGGAGGAGGCGGAGGAGGCCACCGCGGGCGGTTTCGTGGTGTCCGATTCGGACGACGACTCCCCGGTGCAGCAGGTCGTCTCGGCCGGCGCCACCGCGGACCCGGTCAAGGATTACCTGAAGCAGATCGGCAAGGTGGCGCTGCTCAATGCCGAGCAGGAGGTGGACCTCGCCCTGCGGATCGAGGCCGGACTCTACGCTGAGCACAAGATGAAGGAGAACCCGGTCAAGGACGCTCGCCTGCGCCGGGACATGGAGCTCGTCATCGCCGACGGCCGTCGTGCCAAGAACCACCTGCTGGAGGCGAACCTGCGGCTCGTCGTCTCCCTGGCCAAGCGCTACACCGGACGCGGCATGCTCTTCCTGGACCTCATCCAGGAGGGCAACCTCGGCCTGATCCGTGCCGTGGAGAAGTTCGACTACACCAAGGGTTTCAAGTTCTCCACGTATGCCACCTGGTGGATCCGCCAGGCCATCACCCGTGCCATGGCGGACCAGGCCCGGACAATCCGCATCCCGGTCCACATGGTGGAGGTCATCAACAAGCTGGCCCGTGTCCAGCGCCAGATGCTCCAGGACCTCGGCCGGGAGCCCACTCCGGAGGAGCTGGCCAAGGAACTGGACATGACCCCGGAGAAGGTGGTCGAGGTCCAGAAGTACGGCCGCGAGCCCATCTCCCTGCACACCCCGCTCGGTGAGGACGGCGACTCGGAGTTCGGCGACCTCATCGAGGACTCCGAGGCAGTCGTTCCCGCCGATGCCGTGAGCTTCACGCTGCTGCAGGAACAGCTCCACTCCGTGCTCGACACCCTCGCGGAGCGCGAGGCCGGCGTGGTGGCCATGCGTTATGGCCTGACCGACGGCCAGCCGAAGACGCTGGACGAGATCGGCAAGGTCTACGGCGTGACGCGCGAGCGCATCCGGCAGATCGATTCCAAGACGATGTCCAAGCTGCGCCACCCGAGCCGCTCGCAGGTCCTGCGCGACTACCTGGACTGACGCGTCACGCGATGCGCACCGCGGCCGCCCTGCTCTGTGCGGGGTTGGCCGCGGTCGCATGTACGGGGCAGGGAGCCTCGCCCCGACCGGCCTCCTCGAGGGAGGTCGCCGAGCCGTCGTACACGCTCTTCGACGTCGACCTCGACGGTGCCCGGCCCACCGTGTCGCGGGTGGGCACCGACCAGGTCGTCACGTCGTACGAGCGGGACGGCCGGGTCCACTTCACCCT
>JAPFFX010000085.1 GCA_026645375.1 Citricoccus sp. WCRC_4
CATCCAGTCGTCGTCCATCCCCCACTCGACGAGCGCCTCGATCTGGTGACTGTAGGAGTACGGGATGGACGGGAAGTCCGTGCCGAGGACGACCTTGCCCCGCAGGCGGGCCAGGGTCCGGGGATAGTCCTGCGGTGCCGGATGTGTCTGCTGCATGTATGAGGTCCCGACCATCGTCGTGTCCAGGTAGACGTTCGGGTGCCGCGCGGCCAGGTCGGCGAACTCGCGGTACTCGGGCAGTCCGGCGTGGGCGATCACCAGGACCAGGCCCGGGTGCCTGTCGACCAGTTCGCGGATGGGCTCCGGTCCGGTGAACTCGCCGTGGTGGGGGCCGCTGCC
This sequence comes from Citricoccus sp. WCRC_4, assembly GCA_026645375.1. GTDB lineage: Bacteria > Actinomycetota > Actinomycetes > Actinomycetales > Micrococcaceae > Citricoccus. The sequence continues at coordinate 340 of JAPFFX010000085.1, forward strand.
GCAGTGGATGACCACGGGGGTCCCGGCCTCCTCCACGGTGGCCCACGCCGGGTCCAGCAGGGGGTCGAGCGGGGTGAAGCCGCCCACCTGCACGTGCACCTTGAAGATCCGGGCCCCTCGCGCCAGGCTCCGGACCACCTCGTCCCGTGCGCCCGGCTCGGGGTAGAAGGTCGCGGAGTGGATGGCGTCCGGGTGGCTGGCGGCGAAGTCGGCGGAGTAGTCGTTGAGCCAGGCCGCCATACCGGGCCGGTGGGCGTAGTTCAGTGTGGTGTAGGCGGCCACGCCGATCTGCCGCAGCGTGGCGACCCGTTCCTCTTCGGACTGGCGGTACTCGATGTGCCACGGCGGCCCACCGCGGTCTGCCTCGGCATCGAAGAACGCCCACACCTTCTCCTGCACGTTGGCCGGCATGAAGTGCACGTGCAGGTCCGTGATGCCGGGGATCCCGAGCGATTCCAGGTAAGGGCGGACCTCCCGGTCCGTACCGGGCACCGGGGCGGTCGCCCCGGCCGTACCGGGCATTCGTCGCTTGTCCACGTTCGCACCCTAACGAACCCGACGCCGGCCTGCAGCCGCCTCTGCAGGTGTTTCCTTCGCTCCGAGGCATCGGTGCGGCCGGTCCCCGAACCGGCCTGGGCGAGGCGTCCTCGACTATGCCACCCGCAGCACCGCCGCCCCGGTCACGCGGTCATCGGCCAGGTCGGCCAGCGCCCGGTCGGCCTGCTCCAGCGGATATGTCACGGTGGTGGGCCGCAGCGGGATGCGGGCGGCCAGGCGCAGGAACTCCTCGCCGTCCTGACGCGTGTTGGCGGTGACGCTGCGGACCTGCCGCTCCTGGAACAGGTCCGAGGCGTAGTGGAGTGCCGGGATGTCACTGAGGTGGATGCCGGCCAGGGACAGCGTCCCGCCGCGGTCCAGGGCACGCAGTGCGGGCGGCACCAGGTCGCCTGCCGGGGCGAAGATGATCGAGGCGTCCAGGGGCACCGGCGGCATCTCCCGGGACTCGCCCACGAAGTCGACGCCGATCTCGCGCGCCAGTTGCCGGCCCTTCTCCCCGCGGGTCATGACGTACACCTCGGCCCCCTGGTGCAGGGCCACCTGGGCGGCCAGGTGCGCCGAGGCCCCGAAGCCGTAGATCCCGAGCCGCCCGCCCGGGGGCAGTTCAGCCCGTCTCAGCGACCGGTAGCCGATGATCCCGGCGCACAGCAACGGGGCGGCCGCCTCGTCCGCGAAGGCGTCCGGGAGGTCGTAGGCATAGGCCTCGGGGACCACGGCCAGCTCGGCGTACCCACCGTCGTCGTCCCACCCGGTGAAGCGCGGGGTGAGGCACAGGTTCTCGGCGCCGCGGCGGCAGAACCGGCAGTGGCCGCACGTGTGCCGCAGCCAGGCGATGCCCACCCGGGCGCCGACGGCGAACCGCTCGCAACCGGGGCCCAGGGCGGTGACCTCACCGACGATCTCGTGGCCGGGCACCACCTCGGGCCGGTGCAGGGGCAGGTCTCCCTCGACCACGTGCAGGTCGGTGCGGCACACCCCGCACGCGAGGACCCGGACCAGTACCTCGCCCGGGCCCGGCTCGGGGTCCGGCCGCTCACCGAAGCGCAGCGGCCCCCCGCTCACCGGACCCTGCGCGGTCACCCACCAGGCGCGCATCGTGAGTTCCCCGGACCGGACCGGTCAGCCCAGTGTGGCCTTCAGGGTGATGTTCTTCACGGCCGCGAGCGCCTGGGACACGGGGCACTGCTCCTTGGCCTCCCCGGCGATCCGCTCGAAGTCCCCTGCCGAGATCCCCTCGACCTGGCCGTTGACCGCCAGCGCGATGCCCGTGATGCCCTCTCCGGCCACGAAGGTGACCTCGGCGGTGGTGTCCAGCTGGGTCGGGGCGGTGCCGTTCTCCTTGAGCATGTTGGCGAACTGCATGCTGAAGCAGGTGGCGTGGGCGGAGGCGATGAGTTCCTCCGGGGTCGTGGTGCTGCCGGACTCCTCACCGCGCGACTTCCAGGCGACGTCGAACGTGCCGACGTTGGAGGTCTCGAGCGTGGTGGTGCCGGAGCCGGTGAACAGGTCACCCTTCCACTGCGTGCTGGCGGTGTTGGTGATGGGACGCGGCATGATTCCTCCTGGTGTTCGATGCTGGGGTCGTGGCCTGCGGGACCACTGGTCGCCACCGTAACGAGAACCGGCTGCGGATGTCAGGGGGTGCTGGCCGCCGTCCGGTGGGCGGTCGGCCGCCCGCACTGTGGTCACCCCTTGTCCGTCCGGCCTCGGCGGACCAGAGTGGAACCATGGGGAACGGCCCCACCAGCTGCCGTGGACCCGCGACGAGGAGGACCGGATGACCAATGACCAGAGCCGCACCGAGGACCTGAGCGAGGACGCCTGCTGGGCGCGGTTGCGCACCGGGGAGGTGGCGCGGCTGGCCGTCATCGTCGAGGACCACCCGGAGATCTTCCCCATCAACTACGTGGTGGACCATGGATCCCTCGTGTTCCGCACCGCCGAGGGCACCAAGGTCCACGCCGCCCTGTCCACCTCGCGGGTGGCCGTGGAGGTCGACGGCGTGGACGCCCCGGGAGAGGGCACCGGGACACCGGCCGCCCACGCGTGGAGCGTCGTCCTGAAGGGCACGGCGGAGCAGATCACCGCCACGGACGAGCTGATGGACACCACCGGGCTGCCGTTGACCCCGTGGCAGACGGGGACCAAGGGCAAGTTCGTGCGGATCAGGCCCACCCAGGTCACGGGGCGCAGGTTCGCGGTGACCTCGCCGGAGGAATGGCGCACCTCGGTCTCGGACGCGCCCCACGCCTCGGACGAATGACCCTGGCGGGTCGTCCCGGTCCTGGGCCCCGTCCTGGGTCCCGGGAGGGCCCGACGGCGGTGAGCCGGGCAGGTACCGACCGGGCCGACGTCGTGGGTCGGCTCCTGTACGACTTCAACACCGAGTTCGGCTCCCCGACCACCCGGATGCCGTGCTCGGCATACTCGAAGGCGAGCGAGGCGGTGAGGGCGTTGACGCCGCCCGTGGCGGCGGCATAGGGCACCCGGTTGACGCCGCGGGTGGCGACCGACGACACGTTGACGATCACGCCGCCACCCTGCTTCAGCATGGCGGGAAGCACGGCCCTGCAGCACCACAGCGTCGGGAACAGCGAGCGCCGAACTTCGGCCTCGATCTCCGGCTCGCGGTACTCGGCATAGGGCTTGGCCCAGATCGTCCCGCCGACATTGTTGACCAGGATGTCGATCCGGCCGAACCGGTCCAGCGCCTGGGCCATGGCGCTGTCGGCCCCGGAATAGTTCTCCAGGTCGGTTGTCACCGCCAGCGCCTGCGCACCGAGACCCTCCAGCTCCGCCCGAACCTCGTGGACGATCTCCGCCCGGTCCACCAACACCAGGGAGGCGCCCTCGCGGGCGGCTCCCAGGGCTACGGTGCGGCCGATGCCCTGGGCCGCACCGGTGACGACCATGACCTTACCCACGAAACGCCCCTCAGGTCGTCCGTGCCCGGTCATGACGCACCCCCTTCACTCGGCGTGTAAGCGACATCTCGACCCCACGTAGCCTCTCGTGCTGAGGGTTGGGTAATCTCCATCCG
>JAPFFX010000129.1 GCA_026645375.1 Citricoccus sp. WCRC_4
GAGTCCCCTTGCCGGAGCGGGCCAGCTCGGTCACCCGGCGCAGCTGCCCCTGCAGCTGCCGGGCGCTCATCCGGTGGGCGCCGCGGATGGAGGGCACCACGAGCCCTCGGTCGGACTGCACGGCGACGCCGAGGTTGATGCCGTCGAAGGACACGATCCGGTGGCCGCCCTCGCCGTCCTCCTCGAACCGCCGGGCCAGCGCCGGGTACTTCGCCAGGCCCGCGAGCGCGAACCGGGAGGCGAACGCCAGCACGCCGGGGACCTGCTCGTCCCCGTGCGACTTCATCGAGGCCCGCAGGTCCATGAGCGGGGTGACGTCCACGTCCACCCACACGGTGGCCTCCGGGATCTCCCGGCGCGAGCGGGACATGGCCGCGGCGGTCGCCTTGCGCACGCCGGAGACCTTCTCGACGCCGGCCACGCCCAGTCCCGTGCGCGCGTCCAGCTCCCCGGCCGGGACCGCGGCACCGGTTGAGCCGACCGGTCCGGAGGGCGCGGCGAGGGCGGCCTCACCGGACGGTGGCGTCGCCCCACCGGCCTGGCGGGTCTCACCCCGCGGGGCCCCCACTGCCTCCGCGGTCCCGACGGCGGCCATCACGTCCGCGCGCATCACCAGTCCGCCGGGGCCCGAACCGCGCACGGCGGACAGGTCCACCGCATGGTCGCGGGCCAGTTTCCGCACCAGCGGGTTGACCACGCGCGGGGCCTGCCGCTGGCCGTCGTCGTGGCGCCAGGCCGGGGCCTCCGGGGCGCCTGCTCCTCGATCACCGGCGTGGGCCTGCTCTGCGGCCTGGGCGAACGTCGCGTGCGTGGACGGTCCGTCAGTCCTGGCACCGCCTGAGCCCTGGGTCGCGCGGCGCGTGACAGCGGTCGCCGACCCGCCGCCCGCTCCCTTCCGGCGCCGGGTCCGGCCCTTGGCCGCGCCCCCGGGGGTGCCGTAGCCGATCAGCACGTTGCCGGAGCCGCCGTCGTCCTCGGCACCGGGGCCGCTCCCACCCGGGGCGACCACGCCGGCCTCGGCCGCCTCCTCCGGGTGGGCGCCGGCCCGCTCCTCCTCGGTGTAGGACTGGGCCCCCTCCACGGGGACGGTCCCGGCCCAGTCGGCGTCGGTCGGGGCAGCCGCCGAAGCCGCGGATCCTGATCCGGGGCCGGCATCAGCAGGTGCCGAGCCGACCCCGTCCTCCACGGACACCAGGGGCCTGCCCACGTCCAGCGTGGTGCCGGCCTCGGCGTGCAGGGTGGTGACGACGCCGCCGAAGGGGCTGGGCACCTCCACGAGCGACTTGGCCGTCTCCACCTCGACGATCGGTTGGTCCACGGACACCGTGTCCCCGGCGGAGACCAGCCAGCGGATGATGTCGGCCTCGGTCAGGCCCTCTCCCAGGTCCGGGAGCAGGAACGTGCGGACGGTCATCTCAGTCCTCCCATTGCAGGTCGTCGACGGCGTCGAGGATGCGGTCCACCCCGGGCAGGAAGTGGTGCTCCAGCTTCGGCGCCGGGTAGGGGATGTCGAAGCCGGTCACCCGCAGGACGGGTGCGGCCAGTGAGTGGAAGCAGCGCTCCTGGACCCGGGCCGCGATCTCGGAGGCCACGGACGCGAAGCCGGACTCCTCGGAGATCACGACCGCCCGGCCGGTCCTGCGGACGGACTCGGACACGGTGGCGTCATCGAACGGCACGATCGTGCGCACGTCCACCACCTCGAGCGAGCGCCCCTCCTCCGCCGCCGCGGCGGCTGCGGCCAGGGCGGTGGGCACGGAGGGCCCGTAGGCGATCAGCGTGGCATCGGTGCCGGTGCGCGCGACGGCGGCCCCGCCGGATTCCAGGGCGGCCCGCGGACCGGCGCCGGCCGAGGCCCCGGACTCGTACTGCTCGCGCAGCGCGTCCAGGTCCACCCGGTCCTTGGAGAAGTACAGCTTCTTGGGCTCCATGAAGACGATCGGGTCATCGGAGTCGATGGCCGCGCGCAGCAGCAGGTACGCGTCGGTCACGGTGGCCGGGGTGACGACCTTCAGCCCGGGGGTGTGCGCGTAGTACGCCTCGGAGGAGTCACAGTGGTGCTCCACGCCGCCGATGCCCCCGGCATACGGGATGCGGATGACGATCGGCATGGGCAGGGCCCCGCGGGTGCGGTTGGACATCTTGGCGATGTGCGAGGCGATCTGCTCGAACGCCGGGTAGGCGAAGGCGTCGAACTGCATCTCGATCACCGGGCGCATCCCGTTGATCGCCATGCCCACGCTCATCCCGGCGATCCCGGACTCGGCCAGCGGGGTGTCGAAGCAGCGGTCCGTGCCGAACCGGGCGGCCAGCCCGTCGGTGATGCGGAAGACCCCGCCGAGGGTGCCCACGTCCTCCCCGAAGACCACGACGCCGGCATCGGCCGACAGCGCGTCGGCCAGGGCCGCATTGAGGGCCTTGGCCATCGTGACCGGTCCGGCCGGGACCGGGGCGGCCGGGGACTCCGGCCGGGGTTGCGGGATGCCGGCGCCGCCGGCCCGGGTGGTGGACTCCCGGGCGGCGTCCACGGCGACCGTGATCTCACCGGTGTCCGGTCCGGTCTGCGCGCTCCCGGGCCGGGGGCCGGCGTCGGTGTTCTGGGTGGTGCTCATGATGCCTCCTCGCGGGAGAGTTCCTCGGCCAGCATCGCGGACTGCTCGGCCAGCTGGGGAGTGGGGACGGAATAGACGTGGGCGAACAGGTCCTGGGGGTCCGGGGTGCTCTCGCGGTTCATGCCCTCGCGCAGGGCGGCGGCGATGTCCTCGGCCTCCTGCTCGTAGCGGGACTGCAGTTCCTCGGTGAGCAGTCCGCGGTCGGTGAGGTAGGTGCGCATCCGCTTGACCGGGTCCTTCGCCAGCCACTCCTGGACCTCGGCGTCCTCGCGGTAGCGGGTGGCGTCGTCGGCATTGGTGTGTGCCTGGATCCGGTAGGTGTGGGCCTCCACCAGCAGCGGGCCGGCGCCGCCGCGGACCAACCGGACGCCGCGTTCGAGCACGGCCAGCAGTGCCACGAGGTCGTTGCCGTCCACCCGCTCCCCTGCCATGCCGTAGCCCACCGCCTTGTGGGCCAGTGACGGGGCGACGGTCTGGCGGGCCAGCGGCACCGAGATGGCGTACTGGTTGTTCTGCACGAAGAAGATCACCGGCAGGTGGAAGACGGCGGCGAAGTTCAGGGCCTCGTGGAAGTCACCCTCGCTCGTGGCACCGTCCCCGCACAGGGCCACGACCACGGTGTCCTCCCCGCGCAGCCGGGCGGCGTGTGCCACCCCGACCGCGTGCAGCAGCTGGGTGGTCAGCGGCGTGGACTGGATGCCGACCTTGTGCTGCCGCGGGTCGAAACCGCCGTGCCAGTCACCGCGGAAGATCGTCATGGCCTCCACCGGGTCCACGCCCCGGGAGATCACGGCCACGGTGTCCCGGTACGTGGGGAACAGCCAGTCCCCCTCCCCCAGGCAGGCGGCAGCGGCCACCTGGCAGGCCTCCTGGCCGTGGCTGGAGGGGTAGACCGCCATCCGGCCCTGACGCACGAGCGCCGAGTTCTGGTCGTTGATGCGTCGGCCGGCCACGAGGCGCCGGTAGGCCTCGAGCAGGTCCTCGTCGGCGGGGACCGGATAGTCATGGCCCGGCTCGGCGCCCTGTTCCTCGGTGGACAGGACCTTCCCGTCCTGGTCCACGATCCGGATCAGGTGGCGGGCCGGGAGCATGTAGTCCTCCGGCGTGATGCCGAAGCTGCGGGCAGCCTCGGCGATGTCGGTGCGGACGTCGTCGCTCATCGTTCCTCCTGGACGTTCCCCCGCCGGCGGGAACACATGCCTGTGTCCCGGCTCACGGCGGTAGTCACTTTGTACCCACCAGTGTGGAGGGAGTCGATGCTTCGTCGCCGCAATCCCGGCTGATCGTGGACAGATTGTCTGCACATGCATACTCTGGTGGATGCTTCGGGCTCCCGCCCGGGGTCCCCGGAGCCGACGCTCCACGGCGACCGAGGAGGAACGATGGACAAGATGCCAGCCCGGATCGACTCCGTGGACGAGCGCATCCTGGCGGAGTTGACGCGGGACGGCCGGCAGTCCGTGACCGCGCTCGCCCAGAAGGTCCACATCTCCCGCGCGCACGCCTACGCCCGGATCAACCGGCTGCAGGAGGAGGGTGTCATCACGCGGTACAGCGCCGTGGTGGACCCCGTCCGGGCGGGACTGCGTTCCTCGGCCTACGTCACGCTCAAGCTGCGCCAGCACGGCTGGCGGGAGGTGAAGGAGGCGCTGTCCCGGATCCCGGAGGTGCACCACGTCAGCCTGGTCGGGGGCAACTTCGACGTCCTGCTGCTGGTCCGTGCGCGGGACAACCTGGACCTGCGCCGCGTGGTCTTCGACAACATCCAGCCGCTGCCGGCCGTGCTGGACACCACGACCTTCGTGATCTTCGAGGACATGGACACCCGCTGACCCACCGCGCCCTGTCCCCCGTGTCACAGACCCGGGTGAAGTTGGCGACAAAACCCCGGGTACCCGCAGGCGAACACTGTTTGCAACTGTAATCTCGAGGCATGAAGTCGCCCGAAGCCTCCCGCCCGTCAGCAGCCCGGCGCGCCCCGCGGCGTGGCCGCCTGTCCATCAGCACGGCCCCTCCCGGGGCCCTGGGCGAGGACATCCTGCTGGCGCGGCACGGAGACCGGATCGACCACTTCCGCCAGGACGCCGACGGCGGCCAGACCGTCGCGGTCCTGCACGACGGCGGCACGGACACCGCCCCCAATCATCTCGACGGCGGTGCCGTGCACCTCAGCCCCGCGGACCGCACCCGGATGCACCTGGCCGAGCTGTCCTCGGACCGGCACGCCGGGACCCGGAGGGAGATCGGGTTCCTGGCCAGGCTCTCCCTGGCATGGCTCGTCCTGTCCGTCGCGGCCTTCGCCCTCACGATGTGGGGCATGTCCTCGGTGCTCGAGCCCGCGGAGCTGCAGCTGATGATGTCCGGGCCCCTGGGCAGCGCGCACGGTCACGCCGCCCCGTGACCCGGCCTCGGTTCCGGTCGTCCTGCTGCTGATCAGCGCCGCCCCGTGACCGTGCCTCGTGTCACCGGCCGCGGGGAGCGTCCGGATCCGGGCCCGACTGGCGCCGGTAGTGCTCCACGAGTTCCTTCGTCCTGACGATGCGCAGCGCCGTCACCAGGAGGATGCCGCCGAGCATGTTGAACACCACGGTGTAGCCGAACCACCCCAGCCACTGCAGGAAGGAGATGTCCGCCCCGGACTGCATGGCACCGAAGATGAACATCGAGTCCAGGATCGAGTGGAAGAGCTGGAGCCCCGCCAGGAGGAAGCCGCCGCCGATCGCCGCGACGACCCGGACCGTTTCCGAGGTGGTCCCCTTCTGCATGCGGGTCATCAGGGTGATCGTGCTGCCACCGAGGAGGGCGAGGCAGGCGGTCTGCAGGGAGAAGGGGGCGTCGACGAAGTGGTGCGCCGTCTCGGCGATCGTGGATCGCCACTCGGGGAAGGCCTGCATCACCAGCCACATGAACACCCAGCCGCCCACGAGGTTGCTCACCAGCGTCACCGACCACAGTCTCAGCAGTTTCCAGATGCTGGCCTGGCGGGTGACCAGGGCCATGATCGGGATGTGGAAGTCCTCGGTGAACAGCTCGCTGTGGGCGAGCAGCACGGCGATCAGCCCGACGCTGAAGGCCAGGCCGGCCAGGAGGTGGCTGTCCGTCTCGTGCAGGACGGCCAGGTAGGCCATCACGCCGACGCCGACCTCCATCCCGCCGAACAGGCCGGTGATGACCACGGCACGGAACGTGCGGTGCAGACGCTCGGCGCCCTCCTCCATCGTGCTCTCGAACGCCTCCTGCAGGTGCTCCTCGATGGCGAAGTCGTTCTCGCCGAGCTCTCTACGCCTGTCCTCGCTCATTCGCCCTCACAGACGTGTCGGTGGTCATTGACGGCACGCCGCGACTCTACTGACTCACGGGACCATGGCACAGGCCCCCGCCCCCATCCACGGGGACGGGGGCCGGGGCCCGGCACGACCGAGGGGACACGAAGGCCCGGTCCCCCACGGGGGCCGGGCCGTCGTCCGCCGTGTGGTTCAGCGGGGCAGGGACGTCCCGGCGACCCCCCGGAACTCCGGCTTGCGCTTCTGCTGGAAGGCGGCGAAGCCCTCCGCGTAGTCCTCCGTCCCGCACAGGTCGGCCTGCGCCCGGTTCTCGGTCGCCATGGAGTCCCACAGGCCCAGCCGCTCATCGCGGATCTGCGCCACGAGTTCCTTCGAGGCCACGAAGGCGCCCGTGGCCCCGGTGGCGACCCTCGCCACGATCGCCCGGGTGTCCTCGAGCAGCGACTCGGCCGGCATGGCCCGGGAGAACAGCCCGGAGGAGACCGCCTCGGTCCCGCTGATCAGCTCGGCGGTGTAGATCAGGTCCAGGGTGCGGTGGGTGCCCAGGCGTTCGGTGAACAGCCAGTGGCCACCGGAGTCCAGGGTGGCGCCGAGGTTGGCGAACGGCGAGCCGATCTTCGCGTTCTCGGCCACGTAGACCACGTCCGTGGCGATCGCCAGGCCCAGCCCCACGCCCAGGCAGGCGCCCTGGACGGCGGCGAAGGTGGGCGCCGGGAAGGCGCTCATGGACTTCAGCAGCGGGGTGACCTTGTCGCCCAGGTAGCCCATCACGTCGTCGTCCGCGGGGGTGACGGCGGAGATGTCCCGCCCGGCGCAGAACCCGCGCCCCTCGCCGCGCAGCAGCAGGGCCCGCACCTCACCGCGGGAGGCGGCGGCAGCGGCGTCGTCGTAGGCCTTGCCCAGCTCGGCGATCGCCTCCTCGTTGAGGGCGTTCATCTTCTCGGGGGCGTTCAGGACCACTTCGGCGATCCCGTCGGCGATGGTCAGGTCGATCATGCGTGCCTCCTGGGCGGTGGGTGCGGGTGTCAGGGCGGTGCAGCCGGGCACGGACGACGCCGTCCCCGCCGGGATCGCGGCGGGGACGGCGTTCGGTGTCAGGCGTCGAAGCTGAGGACCAGCTTGTCCGAGGTGGGGTGTGACTGGCAGGTCAGGACGTAGCCCTTCTCGACCTCGTCGGTCTCGAGGGCGTAGTTCTCGTCCATGTCCACGGAACCCTCCACGACCTTGGCGCGGCACGTGCCGCAGACACCGCCGGCGCAGGCGAACGGGACGTCCGGACGGACGCGCAGGGCCGCGTTGAGCACGGTCTCGCGCTGGCCCTTGGGGGACTTCACCTCGCCCTGGAGCCCGTCCAGGGTGAAGGTGATGTCGAAGTTGTCGCCTGCCTCGTCCACCACGACCGGCCGGCCGATGTGGCCCTCCGGGCGGCCCTTCGTGGGATCGCCGGTGGTAAACAGCTCGAAGCGGACCTTGTCCGCGTCCACGCCGAGCCCGGCCAGTTCGTCCCGGACCATCTGGACCAGCTCGAACGGGCCGCACAGGAACCACTCGTCCACGGTCTCCGGGCGGATGACGGTGGACAGCAGGGTGGACAGCTTCTCGTTGTCGATCCGGCCGGACAGCAGCGGGGAGATCCGCTGCTCGCGGGTCAGCACGTGGTGCAGGGCGAACCGGGACGGGTAGCGGTCCTTCAGGTCCGCCAGCTCCTCGAGGAACATGACGTCCATGGCGGCCTTGTTCGAGTAGACCAGGTCGAAGCTGACCTTCTCGTTGGCCGCCAGCACGGTCCGGGCGATCGCGATCACCGGGGTGATGCCGGAGCCGGCGGCGAACGCCACGAAGGTGTGCTCGGTGTCCGTGTCGATCGACTCCGGGTCGTTGAGCCCGGTCATCTTGTGCTTGGAGATGAAGGCACCGGCCGGGCTCATCACGTCCATCGTGTCCCCGGCGGTGAGGTTCTCGTTCGCCCACGTGGAGAAGATGCCGCCCAGGTCCTTCTTGATCGCCACACGGACCTCGCCCGGCCTCGGCTCGGCGCAGATGGAGTAGCTGCGGCGCACCTCGTGCAGGGTGCCGTCGGCGTCCGGCAGCTCCTTGCGCAGGGCCACGTACTGGCCGGGGGCGTAGTCGTACTCGTCCGCCAGTTCCTCGGGGACCGCGAAGGTCACCTCCACGGCGTCGGCCGTCAGGCGCCGGACCCCGGCCACCTCGAGTTCGTGGAAGGCCGCACGGCGGCGTGCGGGGGCGGTATCGGTTTCAGTTGCAGTCATGAGAGCACCTTGAAGTAGTCGAAGGGTTCCAGGCAGTCCTTGCAGGAGTACAGCGCCTTGCAGGCCGTGGACCCGAAGCGGGAGATTTCGCGGGTGTTCAGCGAGTGGCAGCGGGGGCACTTCACTGCCATGCCGAGGGTCACCGTGCCACGGTGTCCCTTGCCGGTGGGCGGGGCGATGCCGTACTCCTGGAGCTTGGCCTTGCCCTCCTCCGTGATCCAGTCCGTGGACCACGCCGGGGAGAGCACCAGGTCCACCCGCACCCTGTCGTACCCCGCCGCCTGGAACTCGGTCTTGAGGTCCTGGCCGATCACGTCCATCGCCGGGCACCCCGAGTAGGTCGGGGTGATGGTCACGACGACGGTGCCGTCGCGGTCCGCGGTGACGTCGCGCAGGATCCCGAGGTCGGCGATGGTGAGCACCGGGATCTCGGGGTCGGTCACCTTCGAGGCGATCTCGTGCAGTCGGCTGGTGCCGGCGGTGGGGGTGGGGATGGTGGTCATGGTGCTTCCTCCGTCTTCACGGTTCGGCGGGTGATGCTGGGCGGGCAGCGGGTTACCAGGTGGCCCCGGGGTGCTTGCGCGCCAGGACCTGCATCTCCGCCAGGATGTAGCCCAGGTGCTCGGAATGCTCGCCGCGCCGGCCGTAGGCCATCGCGAACGGGACCTCGGGCACGGAGAGCTCCGCACGCTCGAGGATCTCGGTGAGCCGGGCGGTCCACTCCTCGCGCAGCGTGGACGGGCGCGGGGCGATGCCCTCGAGCTCGTCGTGCAGCGGCTCGTCCTGGAACAGCTCGTCGACGTACGGCCACAGCTTCTCGAGCGCGCGGCGCATGCGGCGGGCGGATTCCTCGGTGCCCGAGCCCAGGCGCAGGGTCCACAGCTCGGCGTGCTCGAGGTGGTAGTCGACCTCCTTGAGCGCCTTGGCCGCGATGGCGGACAGGGTCTCGTCCGAGGACTCCAGCAGGCGGGTGTAGACCATGTGCTGGTAGATGCCCAGGAACAGGGCGCGGACGATCGTCTCGGCGAAGTCGCCGTTCGGCTGCTCGACGAGGTGGACGGAGGTGAACTCCTCCTCCTCGCGCCAGTAGGCCAGGTCGTCCTCGGTCTTGTCCCACTTCTTGCCGGCGTAGGTCAGGAAGGAGCGGGCGTGACCGAGCTGGTCCAGGGTGATGTTGCCGAGGGCGATGTCCTCTTCCAGCTCCGGGGCACGCGAGACCCAGTGGGCCATGCGCTGGGAGTAGACGAGCGCGTCATCGCCCAGCCGCAGGGCGTACTGGGCGATCGCCTCGGTGGCCGGGGCGGTGTCCTGCAGCGCGATGTCCTCGGGGCGCAGGGCGTTGCCCGGGGTGACGCGCGTGGCCGAGGCCGTGGCGTCGCCGAAGCTGTCCAGGCTGTGGTCCGTGGTCTGGCTGGAGGGAGCGCTCACAGGTGCTTCACCCCTTCACTCTTGGTGTAGTACGTGGCATGCCGGTAGTCCTTGCCCTTGGGCGACTCGAACATGGCGTCCTTGGCGTCCGGATCCGAGGTCAGGATGTCCTCGGAACGCACGACCCAGAGGGACACGCCCTCATTGCGGCGGGTGTAGAGGTCCCGGGCATTGCGGACGGCCATCTCGGCGTCCGGGGCGTGCAGGGAGCCGGCGTGCACGTGGGACAGGCCGCGCGAGGAACGCACGAAGACCTCCCACAGGGGCCAGCCGGCGGACGATCCGTTGTTCGACGTGTTGCTCATGGTCATGCCACCTGTTCCTTCATCTGCTGCTTGCGGGCGTAGGCTGACGCGGCCTCGCGGACCCAGGCGCCCTCTTCGTGCGCCTCGCGGCGACGGGCCATGCGCTGGGAGTTGCAGGGGCCACCGCCCTTGATGACCCGGTTGAACTCGTCCCAGTCCAGCTCCATGTGGATCCACTGGCCGGTCTCCTCGTCATAGCGGAGCTCCGGGTCCGGCAGGGTCAGGCCGAGGACCTTGACCTGCTCGGCGATCATGCCGACGAAGCGCTGGCGCAGGTCGTCGTTCGAGAAGCGCTTGACGTTCCAGGCCATGGACTGCTTCGAGTTCGGGGAGTCGTTGTCCGAGGGGCCGAACATCATCAGGGCCGGGGCGTAGAAGCGGTCGATGGCGTCCTGGGCCATCTTCTTCTGGGCCTCGGTGCCGTTGGCCAGCTCGAGCAGGATCTCGAAGCCCTGGCGCTGGTGGAAGGACTCCTCCTTGCAGATGCGCACCATGGCGCGGCCGTAGGGGCCGTACGAGGCGCGGCACAGCGGGACCTGGTTGGCGATCGCGGCGCCGTCGACCAGCCAGCCGATCGCGCCCATGTCGGCCCAGGTGCGTGCCGGGTAGTTGAAGATCGAGGAGTACTTGGCGCGGCCGGACATCAGCTGGTCGTTCAGGGTGTCGCGGTCCGTGCCGAGGGTCTCGGTCGAGGAGTACAGGTACAGGCCGTGACCGGCCTCGTCCTGGACCTTGGCGATCAGGATGGACTTGCGCTTCAGGCTCGGGGCGCGGGTGATCCAGTTCGCCTCCGGCTGCATCCCGATGATCTCGGAGTGCGCGTGCTGGCTCATCTGCCGGGTCAGGGACTTCCGGTAGGCCTCCGGCATCCAGTCACGGGGCTCGATCCGGGAGTCCTGCTCGATGATCGCGTCGAAGCGCTGCTGGCCCGCCTCGTCCTCGGGGGACAGGACGGCGCTCAGGTGCCCGCCGCTCGTCGTCTGTTCGGCCATGGTGCCCACCTCATTCTCTGGAGTGTCGACGCTGGCTGGAGAGTCGCCGCGCGCCGTGGTCAGGTCAGGTCAGTCGCGCTCATATTTACTGACCGCTCGTTCAGTATATATACACCACCTGTGACCCCGTCAACAGCCCCGGGCCGGATCGGCGCTTCACAACTTGACCCACATCACATTCTAGGATTACCTAATGATCGTTCGGTAAAGAAAGTTGGGAGCGCGCATGACCACGCCTGGCACCGCCACGGAAGAAGCGTCCGAGAGTCCGTCCCCCGCGGCCCGCCCGCTGGGCGACCACCATGCCGTCCTGACCGGGGACAACGCCAGTGAGTGGATGGGGATCGGGGTGGAGGCCGTCGCGGACGGACACGCCACCATCACCATGACCCTGCGCCCGGAGATGCTGAACGGCTTCGGGATCGCCCACGGCGGCATGATCTTCGCCTTCGCCGACTCGGCCTTCGCGATGGCCTGCAACCCGCCCGAGGGCTCGGACGACACCATGACGGTGGCCTCCGGGGTGGACATCAACTTCCTCAAGCCCGGCATCCCGGGCCGGTTGCTGACCGCCGTGGCGAACCGCCGCCAGCAGTCTGGCCGCAGCGGGATCTACGATATCCAGGTCCTGCAGTCCCTGCCCGGGGGTGGCACCGAGGTGATCGCCGAGTTCCGCGGCCGGTCGCGCACCGTGGCCGCCCGCTGATCCCCCTCCCCGCCCCCGAAGAACACCCCCCACACCCCAGCACGAGTAAGGCCTTCGATGACTGAGACCCTGACCACCCAAGAATCGACCGCGGGACTGGATCCCGAGGAGACCATGAGCCGCGACCAGATCGAGTCGCTGCAGCTGGAGCGCCTCCAGCACACGGTCGCCTACGCCTACGAGCGCGTCCCGCTGTACAAGGAGAAGTACGACGCCGTCGGCGTCCACCCCTCCGACCTCAAGGAGCTCTCGGACCTGGCCAAGTTCCCCTTCACGGACAAGGAGGACCTGCGCAAGACCTACCCCTTCGGCATGTTCGCCGTCCCGCAGGAGCAGGTCGCCCGGATCCACGCCTCCTCGGGCACCACCGGCCGCGCCACCGTGGTCGGCTACACCAAGCAGGACCTCACCGACTGGGCCAAGCTCGGCGCCCGCTGCCTGCGCCTGTCCGGGGTCCAGCGGGGCTGGAAGGTCCACAACGCCTACGGGTACGGGCTGTTCACCGGCGGCATGGGCGCCCACGCCGCGGCGGAGTACCTGGGCACCACCGTGATCCCGATGTCCGGCGGCCAGACCGAGAAGCAGATCACCCTGATCAACGACTTCAAGCCGGACGCCATCCTGTGCACCCCGACCTACCTGCTGACCATCGGCGACGCCATGCAGCGCATGGGCCTGGACCCGCGGCAGACCTCCCTGAAGGTCGGCGTCCTCGGCGCCGAGCCGTGGACCGAGGAGATGCGCCACGAGCTCGAGCAGATGTTCGACATCCACGCGTGTGACATCTACGGCCTGTCCGAGGTCATGGGCCCCGGCGTGGCCGGCGAGTCCTACCGCACCAAGGACGGCTGCCACATCTGGGAGGACCACTTCCGCCCGGAGATCCTGGATCCGTTCGACGAGACCAAGGTCCTCGGCGACGGCGAGCCCGGCGAGCTCGTGTTCACCGCGCTGACCAAGCAGGCCCTGCCGATCATCCGGTACCGCACCCACGACCTGTCCCGCCTGCTGCCGGGCACCGAGCGCCCCGGCCACCGGCGCATGGGCCGGATCACGGGCCGCTCGGACGACATGATCATCCTGCGCGGCGTGAACGTGTTCCCGAGCCAGATCGAGGAACTGGCCCTGAAGGTCGAGGGCCTCTCGCCGCACTTCCAGCTCGAGATCACCCGCCCGGGCCGCATGGACCAGCTGGCCGTGAAGATCGAGCGCCGCGTCGACTGCACCTCGGACCGCGCCCTCGCGGCCGCGGGCGAGCTCCAGAAGCTCATCAAGATCCACGTCGGCTCCTCGTGCCAGATCGACGTGGTGGACCCGGAGTCCCTGCCCCGCTCGGTCGGTAAACTGAAGCGGATCCACGACCTCCGCAACCTCTGATCACCGCGTCCCCCGGGAACCCACACGGCCCCCGGGGGACGACTGTTCCCAAGGAGCAACCAGTGCCCACCGCGCCCAAGGCCCCCGCGACACCCCGGCGGGGCCGGCCCGGATACGACCAGGAATCCGTCCTGCAGGTCGCCGTCCAGGTGTTCAACCGCCACGGATACGACGCCACCTCGATGGGCATGCTCGCCGACGAGCTCGGCGTCAGCAAGTCGGCGATCTACCACCACGTGCCCTCCAAGGGGGACCTGCTGCGACTGGCCCTGGACGAGGCCCTGGTCCCCCTCGAGGCGATCGGCCGGCAGGAGCAGGCCCTCACGGGCACCTCGATCCAGCGCCTGGAGTTCGTGCTGCGCTCGACCATCCGCGTGCTCCTCGAGCGCCAGCCCTACGTGACCCTGCTGCTGCGGCTGCGCGGCAACACCGAGATCGAGCGCCAGGCGCTCGAGCGCCGTCGCTCGGTGGACCGCAGGGTCACCGAGCTGATGATCACCGCCCAGCAGGACGGGAAGGTGCGCGCCGACGTCGAGCCCCGGACCACCACGCGGCTGATGTTCGGCATGATCAACTCCCTCGTGGAGTGGTACCGGCCCGACGGGCCGGCCACCCCGCAGGAGGTCGAGGAGAACGCGATCGCGATGATCGTGGACGGACTGCGCGCCCGCGACTGACCGCCGTCCCACCCACGGCAGAGGCCGCCTCCCCGTCCGGGGAGGCGGCCTCTCTCATGAGCCGGCGTGGACCGGGTCAGTCGGTCCAGTTCTTGTAGGTGACGTCTTCCTTCTCCACCAGGGTCAGGACGTCGTAGGTCGCCACGATCTCGTCCTTCTGGTTGTGGATGATGGCGTCCCAGGCCACCTCGCCGTACTCGTCGGTCACGCGCGGGGTGATCTTCTTGGCGGTCAGCGTGATCCGGATGGAGTCACCGGCGGCCACGGGGGTGATGAACCGCAGGTTCTCCAGGCCGTAGTTGGCCAGCACCGGGCCCGGGGCCGGTTCCACGAAGAGCCCGGCGCCCCAGGCCACGAGCAGGTAGCCGTGGGCCACGGTGCCCGGGAAGAACGGGTTGGCCTCGGCGGCCTTCGGGTTCACGTGGGCGTAGAAGGTGTCCCCCGTGGTGTTCGCGAAGGCGGTGATGTCCTCCTGGGTGACCTGGCGCAGGTCGGAGGCCAGCGCGTCCCCGATGCGCAGCTCGGCCAGGGACTTGCGGAACGGGTGCACGTTGCCCGGCTCCGCGCCGTACGCCTCCGAGCCGGCGATCTGCCGGTCCGCCCCGGTCTGCCAGACGCCGGTGACGGCGGTGAGCAGGTTCGGGGAACCCTGCAGGGCCGTGCGCTGCATGTGGTGCTTGACGGAGCGGACGCCGCCGAGCTCCTCGCCGCCGCCGGCCCGGCCCGGTCCGCCGTGGACGAGGTGCGGGACGGGCGAGCCGTGGCCGGTGGAGGTCTTGGCGGTCTCGCGGTTGAGCAGGTGCACGCGGCCGTGGTGACCGGCGATCCCGACGGTCACCTCGCGGGCGACCTCCGGGTCGTTGGTGCAGACGGTCGCGACGAGCGAGCCGGAACCGCGGGCGGCCAGGCGCACGGCGTCGTCCAGGTCGGTGTAGCCGATCAGGGAGGTGACCGGGCCGAAGGCCTCCCGGGAGTGGACCACCTCGTTCTCGGGGTCGGCCCAGGTCAGCAGCACCGGGGACATGAAGGCGCCGTCCTTCACCACGGCGTCCTCGCCGCCGGCGGTGCGCACCGTGGGCGCATCCAGGCTGCCGTAGGCGAGTTCGCCGCCGGCGGCCAGCATGTCCTCGACGGCGCCGCGCACGTCCTGCAGCTGCCCCAGCGAGGCGAGCGCGCCCATGGTCACGCCCTCGGCGCGCGGGTCACCGACGACCACGCGCTGCTCGATCCGGGCCGCGATCGCCGCGGCCACCGCCTCGCGCTGGGCCTCGGGGACGATGGTGCGGCGGATCGCGGTGCACTTCTGGCCGGCCTTGACGGTCATCTCGGTGACCACGGCCTTGACGAAGGCGTCGAACTCGGGGGTGCCCTCCACGGCGTCGGGGCCGAGGATGGCCGCGTTGAGCGAGTCGGTCTCGGCGGAGAAGCGGACCCCACCGGAGATGACGTTCGGGTGCGACTTCAGGGACTGGGCGGTGGACGCCGAGCCGGTGAAGAGCATCATGTCCCGGTAGTCCATGACGTCCAGCAGGCCGCGGGCGGAACCGGAGATCAGCTGCAGGGAACCGGCCGGCAGGATCCCGGAGTCGACCATCAGCCGCACGGCGGCCTCGCTGACGTAACCGGTGGGGGTGGCGGGCTTGACCACGGTCGGCACGCCGGCGATGAACGCGGGGGCGAACTTCTCGAGCATGCCCCAGACCGGGAAGTTGAACGCGTTGACCTGCACGGCCACGCCCGGGATGCGGGTGTAGACGTGCGTGCCGATGAAGGAGCCGTCCTTGGACAGCGGCTCGATCCCGCCGTCCTGGATGACGTTGGAGTTCGGCAGTTCACGGCGGCCCTTGGAGGAGAAGGTGAACAGCACGCCGATGCCGCCGTCGATGTCCACCATGTTGTCCACCTTCGTGGCACCGGTGCGGTGGGACAGCTCGTAGAGGTCCTTGCGGTGCTCGTTGAGGTAGAGGGCCAGCTCCTTGAGCTTGAGGGCGCGCTCGTGCAGGGTCAGCTTCCCCAGTTCGCGCTGGCCGACGGTCCGGCCGTGCTCCAGGACAGCGCCGAGGTCGAGGCCCTCCGCGCCGTACCGGGCGAGGGTCTCACCGGTGCTGGCATCGAGGACGTCGGTGGTCCGGGAGCCGGACTCGGGGGTCCACCACTCGTCGAGGACGTAGCTGGGGACGGTGGGCGCGGCGGTCTGCGTGGTCATCCGGGCACTACCTTTCTGAACGATCGGTCAGTATTGCGTCCACCCTAACAGGATGGTGGCGCAGCGCACAGCACTTCTCCCCGTGCGGCCGGCCCGCGTCAACCTGTCCATATGGCCAGTTGAATTAGAGCCCACGCGTGTGCCTTTAATGGTCTCTCCTTAGGTAAGGCTAACCTCACTTGGAAGGACCTCCATGACCTCCACCAGCTCAGTCACCCGCCTCGACCCGCCGCCGGGGCCCGGGACCGATCCCGGCCGGGACCCCGGGGCCCCGCCACCGTCACGGTCCCGTCCGGTGGCGGCGGACGTACTCCTGTCCGGGGACACCGCCGGCGACTTCCTCCGGGACCACGGCGCGGCGGCACTGCTGGCCGCGGAGGCACTCGTCCGCGCCCCGGGCCCCACCACGGGCCCCGCGGCCGACGACCTCGAGGACAGGCTCGACGGCGTCGACCTCGACGTGCCGCTCGGCTCGACGGAGGCCGCGCTCGAGGAGGCGGCGGGGCTCTACCTGGACGACGCGGTGTACTTCCACCACCCGCGCTACGCGGCTCACCTCAACTGCCCGGTGGCCGTGCCCGCCGTGGCGGCCGAGGCCTGGGTCAGCAGCATCAACTCGTCCATGGACACCTGGGACCAGTCCGCCGGGGCCACATTCATCGAACGGCGCCTCGTGGACTGGGCCGCCTCGCTGGCGGGGCTGGGTGCGGGGGCGGACGGGATCTTCAGCAGCGGCGGGACGCAGTCGAACCTGCAGGCCCTGCTGATGGCCCGCAACCACGCGGTGGCCGCCCTCCCGGGCCCCCTGCCGGAGCGGTTGCGGGGACTGCGGGTCTACGCCTCCCAGGAGAGCCACTTCAGCATCGTGCGCTCGGCGTCCCAGCTGGGGCTCGGCGCGGAGGCGGTGGTGGGCATCCCCGTGGACCGCCACCACCGCATGGACCCGGTGGCCCTGGAACGGGTGATCGCCCGTGACCTCGCCGAGGGCCTGCGTCCCCTGGCGGTCGTCGCCACGGCCGGCACCACCGACTTCGGCGCGATCGACCCGCTGGCCGCCTCCGCCGGGGCCGCCAGGGCCGTCGGCGCCTGGTTCCACGTCGACGCGGCCTATGGCTGCGGGCTGCTGGCCTCGCCGACGCGCAGGCACCTGCTGGACGGCATCGAGCTGGCGGACTCGGTGACCGTCGACTTCCACAAGTCCTTCTTCCAGCCCATCGGATCCAGCGCGCTGCTGGTCCGGGACGGGGCCCGGTTCGCGCACATCACCCATCACGCCGACTACCTGAACCCGGGCCGGGACCCCGCCAGCCCGAACCAGGTGGACAAGTCGCTGCAGACCACCCGCCGCTTCGACGCGCTCAAGCTGTGGGTCACCCTGCGCTCCGTGGGCCAGGAGGCACTCGGCGCCATGTTCGACGCGACGCTCGACCTCGCGGCCGACGCCGGCCGGCAGGTCGAGGTCTGCCCCGGACTCGCCCTGGCCGCCCCGGTGCACCTGGGCATGGTCGTCTTCCGCTACGAACCCGGTCTCGACCCGGGCGCGGGGTCCCGGGGGGACACGCCCGGACCGGCCGCCGTCGACGAACTCAACGACGGGATCCGCCGGGCCCTCTACCGGTCCGGCGAGGCCATGGTCGCCGCCACCACCGTCAAGGGCCGGCGCCACCTCAAGCTGACCCTGCTGAACCCCCGCACCACCCCCGCGGACGTGGCCGGGATCCTGGACGGGATCGTCCGGCACGGCCGGGCGCTCACCCATGCGGAGGCCACGGCATGAAGACCCATGACGTGATCGCCGTGGGCGCCGGGCCGTTCAACCTCGGCTTCGCCGCACTGGCGGCACCCGCCGGGCTCGACGCCGTGGTCCTGGAGTCCAGGGAGGGCCCGCAGTGGCATCCGGGCATGATGCTCGAGGGCACCCACCTGCAGGTCCCCTTCCTGGCGGACCTGGTCACCCTCGCCGACCCCACCCACCCGCTGTCCTTCCTGGCCTTCCTGAAGGAGTCCGGACGCCTGTACCCCTTCTACATCCGGGAGGACTTCCACGCGCTGCGCTCGGAGTACTCCCGCTACCTGGCCTGGGCCGCGCGACGGCTGCCGGTGCGCTACGGCCACCGGGTCGTCACCGTCGAGCACGACGGCGAGGCCTACCGGGTCACCGCGCACACGCCCGACGGGCCCCGGACCCTGCGGGCCCGGAACCTGGTGCTGGGAACCGGCACGGATCCCGTCCTGCCCGACGCCGTCCCCGCCGCCCTGCGCGAGGACCCGCGCGTCGTGCACTCCTCCGGTTACCTCCCCGCCCGGGAGCGCCTCGCGGAGGCCGGCCGCATCGCCGTCGTGGGCAGCGGGCAGAGCGCCGCCGAGGTGTTCGCGGACCTGCTGGGCTCCGCGGGACAGGACCGGCACGTGGAATGGCTCACCCGCTCGCCCAGGTTCTTCCCCCTCGAGTACACGAAGCCCACGCTGGAGATGACCTCCCCGGACTACGTGGACCACTTCACCTCCCTGCCCCAGGAAGTGCGGGACCGGCTGGGCTCCTCGCACGCACCGTTGTACAAGGGCGTCAACGCCGAGCTGCTCGACCGCATCTACGACATGCTCTACGAGGCCAGCGTCCACGGACCGGCCCCCGCCACCCTGCGGACCTCGACGGCCCTGGAGGACGTCCGGGAGGACGGGGGCCGGCTGCGGCTGACCCTGCACCATGCCGACGACGACGGCGTGCACGGGACGACCGTCGACGCCCTCGTGCTGGCCACCGGATACGGCTACCGGGAGCCCTCGTTCCTGCAGGGCGTCGAGGACCGGTTGGCCCGGTTGCCGGACGGCCGGTGGGACGTGGACCGCGGCTACGGCATCGGGGTGCACGGTGACGTGTTCGTCCAGAACGCCGAACTGCACACCCACGGGTTCACGGCCCCGGACCTCGGCATGGGCGCCTACCGCAATTCCGTCCTCGTCAACCGCCTGACGGGCCGGGAGCACTACGCCGTCGAGGAACGGATCGCCTTCCAGTCGTTCGGGACCCCCGGCGCCGGGGGCCCGACCACACCCACCGGATCAACCGCCATCCTCGAGGAGGCACTGCGATGACCAGCCCGACAGCCACCGGGGAGCACCAGTCCCGGTTCACCTTCCGCCCCGTCCACCCCGAAGCGGACGCCGCGCTCCTGCACTCCTGGCTGGCCACTCCCCGGGCACGGTTCTGGGGCATGGAGACCGCCAGCCAGGCGGAGGTCCGGGCCGAGCACGAGCGGATCGCGGCCGATCCGCATCACGCTGCACTGCTGGCCCTGGACGGTCGACGCGACGGGCTGCCGGCCTTCCTGCTGGAGACCTACGACCCCGCCCACTCGGCGCTGGCCGGCCGCTACCCCTGGCGTCACGGTGACACCGGGCTGCACCTGTTGCTCCCGCACCCCGCCGAGGCCGGCGGCCCCGAGGCCGGCTTCAGCGCCGCCGCGATGGACGCGGCCCTGGCGCACCTCTTCGCCGACCCGGCCGTGGTGCGCGTCGTGGTGGAACCGGATGCCCGCAACACGGCCATCCAGGCGCTCAACGCCCGCTGCGGGTTCCGCCCCGCCGACCGCGTGGAGCTGCCCGCCGCCGATGGCGCCCCGGCCAAGACGGCCCAGCTCTCGTACTGCACGCGCGTGGACTTCGCCGCGGCGACGGGACGTCCCAGCGGTGCGGTGCCCCACCTCGACCCGGAACGCTGGGCCGCGGCGAACCGCCACGTGACGGCCAAGGCCATCGCCGAGTTCTCACACGAACGCCTCCTCGCCCCCGACCCCGACCCGGCGTCCGGTGACGACCCGGCCGGACAGCGGTGGGTCCTGCACGGCCCCGGGGTGCGCTACCGCTTCCGGGCCCGCCGATACGCGCTGGAGCACTGGGACCTCGATCCCACGTCGCTGACCTGCGAGGAACGGGTCCCGGCCGGTACACAGGACGGGGCCGGGGTGCAGGAGGCCACCGCCTGGCGCCCGGCCGCGCCCGATGCCCAGCGCTTCGTCACGGCGTTCCGGGAACCCCTGGGCATCTCGGACCGGCAATTGCCCGTCTACCTGGAGGAGATCGGCAGCACGCTCGCCTCGCACTGCTACAAGCAGCTGCACTCCACCGCCACGGCGGCCGAGCTCGCGGCCGGTACCGGGGATCCGCTGGCGGACTTCCAACGGATCGAGGCCGCCATGACCGAGGGGCATCCCTGCTTCGTGGCGAACAACGGCCGGCTCGGCCTGGGCGCCGAGGACTACCTGGACCTGGCGCCCGAGACGGGCTCGGCGATCCGGCTCGAGTGGGTCGCGGCCCACCGCTCCCGGGCCCGTTTCTCGGCCGTGGAGGGGCTCGACCTGGACTCCCTGCTCGAGGCCGAACTGGGCCCGGCGCAGCGCGCGGTGTTCCGGCACCGCCTGGAGGAGGCCTGCCACCGCACGGGGCTGGAGCCGGATGACTTCATCCCCCTGCCGGTGCATCCCTGGCAGTGGCGGAACCGCCTGGCCATCACGTTCGCCGGGGACGTCGCCACGGGCCACCTCGTCCACCTGGGACCCACCGCGGACCTGTACCAGCCACAGCAGTCCATCCGCACCTTCATGAACCGGACCGCTCCGGGACGCCACTACGTGAAGACGGCACTGTCCGTGCTCAACATGGGGTTCCTGCGCGGACTGTCCGCGGCCTACATGGACGCCACGCCGGCGATCAACGACTGGCTGGCCGGACTGTTCGCCGAGGACCCCGAGCTGGCCCCGTCACGGGTCCAGCTGCTGCGGGAGACGGCCGCCGTCGGCTACTCGAACCCGGTGTTCCACGCCGCCACGGACCGGCACTCGGCCTACCGCAAGATGCTCGCGGCCCTGTGGCGGGAGTCCCCGGCCGAGCGCATCGACGAGGGCGAGACCCTGGCGACCATGGCCTCGCTGCTGCACGTGGACGCCCACGGCGCACCCTTCGTGGCCGCTCTCGTCCGGCGCTCCGGGCTGGAGACGGCCGACTGGCTGGAGCGCTACCTCGAGGCGTATCTCGTGCCGATCGTGCACTGCCTGGTCCGCCACGACCTGGTGTTCATGCCCCACGGGGAGAACGTGATCCTGGTGCTGCGGGACGGTGTCCCGGTGCGGGTGCTGCTCAAGGACCTGGCCGAGGAGGTCGCCGTGCTGGGCGACCGCACTCCCCTGCCGGAGGACGTCCGCCGCCTGCGTGCCGAGGTTGACCCTGACGACCACGGCCTGTCCATCCTGACGGACGTCGTGGACTGCTTCCTGCGGTTCCTGGCCCCGCTGCTCGAGCGCGAGGGACTCATCACCGAGGAGGGGTTCTGGGCCG
Source organism: Citricoccus sp. WCRC_4 (assembly GCA_026645375.1). Taxonomy (GTDB): domain Bacteria; phylum Actinomycetota; class Actinomycetes; order Actinomycetales; family Micrococcaceae; genus Citricoccus. The sequence goes on from JAPFFX010000129.1 coordinate 21,192, forward strand.
TGGTGGCCGCGCGGCTGACGGCGTACCGGGCCCGGCACCCCGAGTCCGCCGGGCGCTTCGACTCCCTGCGCCTGCTGGAGCCCACCTTCCGGCTGTCCTGCCTGAACCGCCTGCAGTTGCGCAACAACCGGCAGATGGTGGACCTGGCCGATCCGGCCGGCTCGCTGTCCTACGCCGGGGAGCTGGAGAACCCCCTGGCCGCGGCCACCGTGCGTTCCTAGCCCGCAGGAGCCGAGGATGACCGTGGCCCGGACCATCACGGTCCGGGCCACGGTGGGCTCAGGCCCCTGGGGAGCCCTGCACGCTCAGCTCCAGTCGAAGAAGCCCTTGCCGGACTTGCGCCCGAGCTCGCCCCTGGCGACCTTCTCCCGCAGGATGGCCGGCGGTTCGAAGCGCTGGCCCAGGGTCGAGGCCAGGTACTCGGCGATCCCGAGGCGGACGTCCAGGCCCACGATGTCCGTGGTGCGCAGCGGGCCGGTGGGGTGCTTGTAGCCCAGGACCATGGCGTTGTCGATGTCCTCGGCGGTGGCCACGCCCTCCTCGACCATCCGCATGGCCTCCAGGGCGATGGCCACGCCGAGGCGGGAGGAGGCGAAGCCCGGGGCATCGTTGACCACGACGGCGGTCTTGCCCAGCCCGGCGGTCCAGGACCGGGCGGCGTCCACCAGTTCCGGCGCCGTCTGCTCACCGATGACGACCTCCACGAGGGTGGAGGCCGGAACCGGGTTGAAGAAGTGCAGCCCCAGGAAGTGCTGCGGACGGTCCAGTTCCCTGGCCAGCCCGGTCACGGACAGGCTCGAGGTGTTCGAGGCCAGCACCGCGCCCTCTGTGAGGTTGCGCTCCACTGCCCGCAACGACTCCACCTTCAGGTTCCAGTCCTCCGGCACCGCCTCGACGACGAGCTCGCGGTCGCCGAAGGCCTTGCGGTCCACGGAGACGGTGAACCGCTCGAGGATGGCGTCGAGGTTGCCGTCCAGCACCCCGCGTTCGAGGGACTTGGCGGTGGAGGACTCCACCCGTTCCCGGGCTGCCTCGGCCGCGGCCTCATCGCGCTCCACGACGACGACGTCGGAGCCCTTGATGAGGAAGGCGTGGGCGATGCCCGCACCCATCCGGCCGCCGCCGAGCACGCCGACGGTGGCGGGGACGGACGGGGTGGTCTCGGGCGCGGACGCCCCGGTGGTCTCGGTCATGAGGGCCTACTTCCTGTTCTTCTTGTCGAGAAACGCCTGCATGCGGTCGAACTTGGCCTGGGACTCGAAGAGCATGCCCTGGGCCAGGGTGTCGATGACGGGATGGACGTCCCGGGGGGCGTGGAACACGGACTTGGTGATGCGCACCGCCAGCGGGTCCTGGGCGCCGATCCGGTCGGCCAGCGCGTGGGCGGCGTCCATCAGCTGCTCCGGGGCCACCAGCTCGGTGATGAGCCCGGCCGACAGGCACTCCGCGCCCTTGAGGACCTTGCCGGCCAGCAGGATCTCCTTGGCCAGCGGTTCCCCCACCAGCTCCTTCAGCCGCCAGGTGGCGCCGGCCGCGGCCATGATCCCGAGGTTGGTCTCGGGGTTGCCCATCCGCAGCGCCTCGGTGCCGATCCGGAAGTCGGCCGCGTAGGCCAGTTCGGCCCCGCCGCCGAGGGCGTAACCGTCCAGGGCAGCGATGACGGGCATCGGCAGCTTGGCGATCCGGTCGAAGATCGTGGAGTTGATCCCGGCCAGGGCGTCGTCCCGGCGGCGCTCGCGCAACTGGGCGATGTCCGCACCGGAGGCGAAGATCCCCTTGGTCCCGGCCTCCGTGTCCGACGGCGTCCCGGTGAGGATGAGGACCTTCGGTGCGACCTCGAGGTACGCGCAGACGGCGTGCAGCTCGTCCACCATCGTCTGGTCGATCGCGTTGCGGACCTCGGGCCGGTGCAGCCGGGCCACCAACCGGTCCTCGCGCTCCTCCAGCTGCAGCGTGGTGAAGTCCTGGGCCTGCAGGGTCGCCGCCATCAGACCGCCTCCACCAGCAGGGCGGCCCCCTGCCCGACGCCCACGCACATCGTCGCCAGCCCGCGGGCGCCCGCGGACGCCTCACGCTCGAGGCGCCCCAGCAGGGTGATGACGAGGCGGGACCCCGAGGAGCCGAGCGGGTGCCCGAGGGCGATCGCGCCGCCGTCGTTGTTCACGATCCCGGCGTCCAGGCCCAGTTCGCGCATGCTGGCCAGGGACTGCGAGGCGAACGCCTCGTTGAGCTCGACGGCGGCGAGGTCGCCGACCGCGGTGCCGGTGCGTTCCAGCACCTTGCGCGAGGACGGGACCGGGCCCATGCCCATGATCTCGGGCGCCAGTCCGGCCGAGGCGCCGGCCAGGACGCGTGCGCGAGGGGTCAGGCCGTACTTCTCGACGGCGGCCTCGGAGGCGACGATGATCGCGGAGGCGCCGTCGTTGAGGGTGGAGGCGTTGCCCGCCGTCACCACGGAGCCGCCCTTCACGACGGGGCGCAGTCCGGCCAGGACCTCGGCGGTGGTGCCGGGGCGGGGGCCCTCGTCCGTGTCCACGATCGTCTCGGCACCCTTGCGGTCCTTGACGGTCACGGGCACGATCTCCTCGGCGAAGCGGCCCGCCTCGATGGCGGCCAGCGCCCGCTCGTGGGAGCGGACCGCGAAGGCATCGCAGTCCTCGCGGGAGGTGTTGTAGACGCGGGCGACCTCTTCGGCCGTCTCCGGCATCGAGAAGGTGGCCTTGCCGTCACGGGAGTACTCGCCGGAGAGGAAGGCGGGGTTGGGGAAGCGCCAGCCGATCGAGGTGTCGTACACCTCACCGGGCTTGGCGAAGGGCTTGGCCGGCTTCTCCATCACCCACGGGGCGCGGGACATGGACTCCACGCCGCCGGCGACCACGATGTCCGCGGCACCGGCCTGGATCATGTGCGAGGCCATCTGGATGGCGCTCATCCCGGAAGCACACAGGCGGTTGACGGTGATCCCCGGGACGTGGTCCGGGTAGCCCGCGAGCAGCCACGCCATGCGGGCCACGTTGCGGTTCTCCTCACCGGCACCGTTGGCGTTGCCGTAGATCACCTCGTCCACCACGTCCGGGGCCAGGCCGGCGCGCTCGACGGCGGCGCGGACCGTCAGCGCGGCGAGGTCGTCGGGACGCACGGAGGACAGGGCCCCTCCGTACCGGCCCACCGGGGTGCGGGCGCCGCCGATCAGGAATGCTGCAGTCATGGGACTCCGTTCGGGACAGACGTCAGACGTCAAGGGGTGTCGACCGAATTACCGACCGATCGTTCACCTACCAGTATTCCGCGTCACACGGGGCGGGGCAAACACATGACACCGGTCCAGCAGCCACGTGTACGCGCGCCGTGGCCGCTTGGACCGCACCTGGCGGTCGAATCCTGGCTCCGGATCACGCGAAGGGCAGCCCGGAGGGGCAGGATTCGGCCGCCAGTTGCCCGGGACGATCAGGCCGTCCCCAGCGGCTCCCGCCTGGTCAGCGCCGGCCTGCCGGGGTGAAATCGTGCGAACCGGCGAACTCGGGACGCGGCTGCGGCGCGGCGAACGGCTCCTCGAGGGTGTTCTCCACCGAGTTGAACACGATGAAGACGTTGGACCGCGGGTAGGGCGTGACGTTGCCGTTCGAGGCGTGCATGCAGTTGCTGTCGAACATCACGGCACCGCCCGCCTGGCCCTCCAGCACGTCGATCCCGAACCGCTCGTAGAACTCCCGCAGGACCTCCTTGTCCGGCGTGCCGGCGCCCTGCATGACCAGGGATTTCCGGTAGTTGCCCTCCGGGGTCGCCCCGTCGCAGGAGACGTACTCGCGGTGAGAGCCCGGCATGATCATCAGCGGACCGTTGTACGAGTAGTTGTCCGTCATGGAGATCGAGATGCTCACGGCCCGCATCCGGGGCATCCCGTCCTCCGCGTGCCAGGTCTCGAAGTCCGAGTGCCACATGAACTCCTTGCCCTCGAACCCGGGCTTGAAGTTCACGCGGGACTGATGGACGTAGACGTCGGAGCCGAGCAGCTGGCGCGCCCGGTCGACCACGCGCCGGTCATTGGCGATCTTCTGGAACACCGGGCTGATCCTGTGTACGTCGAAGACGGACCGCACCTCCTGGCTACGGGCCTCGATGATGCAGCGCTCGTCGGCGCGGACCTTCGGGTCGTTCGAGAGCCGCTCGAGCTCCCGGTGGAATTCAGCGACCTCGTCGTCGCTGACCAGGCGGTCGACCGTCAGGTACCCCTTGCTGTCGTAGTCGTCGAGGGTCGCCTGATCCATCGGGCCGTCCCCCACGGCCCCCCAGACGACCTTGTCCTCGCGGGGCATGACCTTGACCTCACCGTCGTTGCGGGTGGGGTAGGCGTCGATCCTGTGCTGCTTCTCTGCGATGGCAGTCATCCATCTCCTCCTATCCTTTGCTGACAGATGCGCCGGGACTATCATGTCCGGCGCCCTCCCCACCCTCCCCGGCCTCGGCATTCCCCGCAACCCGGGTGACCGGGCACGTCCGCCAGACGGCGAACGGCCAGGCGGCGACGCGGGCACGCCGGGAGGTC
>JAPFFX010000137.1 GCA_026645375.1 Citricoccus sp. WCRC_4
CGCCGCCGCCGAGGCCGGGGAGGCCGCCTCCACCGCCGACGCCGCCGCCGGCGCCGGCGCGGGCGATCCCCGGGCCGAGAAGGCCGGAGACCAGGCCCGTGCGGCACAGGAGGAGGCGGAAGTGCAGGCCGCGGCGTCGACCGACCTGGTCGACAAGCTGAGCGTCCGACAGGCCACCCACGTCCTGGTCCGTCTCGAACCGGGAGCGGATCCGGAACGCGTGGCCTCCCGAGCGCAGGCCCTGCTGCAGGAGTCCGGGGTCGAGGCGACCGTCGCCGGTCCGGACGATCAGTCGCAACGCCAGGTCGCCGCGATGGCCGGCTCCAACGTCTTCCTGTGGGTCCTCTTGTCCTTTGCGGTCATCGCGCTGTTCGTCACGGCGTTGGTCATCACCAACACCTTCTCCGTGCTGGTGGCCCAGCGGTCCCGGGACCTGGCCCTGCAGCGCGCCCTCGGCGCCTCCCGGCGGCAGGTCCGCGGTTCGGTGCTCCTGGAAGCCCTCGTGGTGGGCCTGATCGGTTCCCTCCTCGGCATCGCGGGCGGCATGGGGATGGTCTCCCTCCTCGTGGCCTGGGGGGCCTCACTCGACGGATTCGGCTTCCTGACCTTCGAGGTCGACACCCCGGACCTGGTACTCGCCGCGGGCCTCGGCGTGCTCCTGACCGTCGCGGCGTCCATGTCGGCCGCCGTCGCCGCCACCCGCGTCTCCCCGCTCGAGGCGATGCGCCCGACGGAGGACACCGCCCTGGGCAACCGGGCCGGCGTCGTGCGCCTGGTGCTCGGCGCCCTGCTGTTGCTGACGGGACTGGCCGCGCTGTTCTGGGGTGCCCGGGACGGTAACCTGGCCGTCGCCGTCACGGGTGGCGCCCTGTCCTTCGTGGGTGTCCTGGCGCTGACGGTCCTCGTCGTCCCCTCCATCGTCTTCCTCGTCGGCCTGGCAGCGCGGCCATTCGGCGTGCCGGGCCGGATGGCCCGGCTCAACGCCCAGCGCAGTCCGGGGCGCACCGCCGCCACTGCGTCCGCCCTGCTGATCGGCACCACGCTGGTGGCCATGATGCTCACCGGCGGGCGCACCGCCCAGGTCCAGATGGACTCCATCTTCAGCGCCGAGTACCCGGTAGACCTGAACGTGACCCTCGATGCCGGCGCTTCGGGCCTCCATTCGTTCCCCGCGGCCGCGGAGTCCGGGGAGAACCCCGAGGTCGGGGTCGACGCACCGGCTCCGGCTGCGGCCGGGAGAGAGGGACGAGAGGGCGCAGCCGGGGCGTCCGGACGCCCGGGGGACAGGGCTGCGGGCTACCTCGATGCCGGGGCGGCCGCCACGGCACGCGATGCTGCAGCAGGGGTGGACGGCGTCGAGGCCGCCGCCCTCCTGATGCACGTCGGCACGGTCGGCACGGGCGAGAACGCCAGCAGCGCCTATGCCGCCGACCCGGCGGAGTTGCGATCCATCGTCTCGGCCCTGCCCGCCAGCCAACCGTCCGATCGCCTCGGCCAGCCCGGCACCGTCCTCGTCCCCGCCTCGGTCACCGTCGACACCCTGGTGGTGAAGGGCCCCGAGGGGTCCAGGGAATTCGAGGTGGTCCACAGTGCGGCGTCCAATATCAGCCCGGTGATCGCCCTCGACGACGCCCGTGCCCTGGGATGGGAGTCCGGGGCCGAGACGACGGCCCCTTCCCTGCTATGGCTCAGGGCCTCCGACGGCCAGACGCTCGAGACCCTCCAGGACCTCAACACCGATGTGGCCCGGGCGACGGGCGTCAACCAGGACAAGGTCGGCGGAACGCTGGCGGAACGCCTGCTCTTCTCGGTGATCGTCGACGCCATGCTCATGATCGTGACGGCGCTCCTGATGGTGTCCGTGCTCATCGCCATCATCGGCGTGGCCAACACTCTCTCGCTCTCGACGATCGAACGCACCCGGGAGAATTCCCTGATGCGCGCCCTGGGACTGACGCGGCGCGGGCTGCGCGGCATGCTCGCCCTGGAGGCCGTGCTCATCTCCGGGGTGGCCGCCCTGATCGGTGGTGTCCTGGGCACGTTCTACGGAGGGATGGGTTCCCACACGGTCTTCGGGCCCATCGCCGCAGAGTACGGTCAGGACATCGTCTGGCCGACGGTCCCCTGGGACCAGTTGGGGTACATCCTGGTGATCGCCGTCGCCGCCGGGCTACTGGCCTCGGTGGCCCCGTCCCGGCGCGCCGCCCGGTTGTCCCCCGTGCAGGGACTCTCCATGGCCTGATCCGCCAGTGCGCACGATCGGAGTCGGCCCCGGGACCCGCGCGGTCCTAGGGTCGGCTCCATGAGCGCTGGACTCGCAGCCCGACCCGGTGCCCTCCGGATGATGCGGCAGGGTCCCTCGCAGGGTGACACGAGGTACCGTGCGGCCCACACTGGAGCGGTGAGGGACCAACGCCTGGAGCACGAGGCCGCCGCCCGGCGTGCCGTCAGCTTCATCACGGAACGGGCCGCCGAGCCGATCACGGTGGCGGACATGGCCGACGCCGCCGGTTACAGCCCGTTCCACTTCACGCGCCTGTTCGCGGACCGCGTCCGCGTCACCCCGAACCGGTTCCTGGCCGGGGTCCGTTTCCACCGGGCCAAGCAACTGCTGCTGGCCGGGGACGATCCGGTCGTCGACATCTGCCACGAGGTCGGCTTCTCCTCTCCCGGCACCTTCACCCGCCGGTTCCGTGAGGAGGTGGGCGTGGCGCCGTCCGCCCTGCGCCAGCTGGCCGACGACCTGTCCGTCTCGACGCCGGCCCCGTTCACCCTCTACCCGGACGGCGTCTCCGAGGCGGACCTCGCCGAGGGCCTGCCGGTCCCGGCCACCGGCCTGCTCGGCACGGTGGAGGGCACCGTTCACCTCCCGGCCGGGCTGGGCGGCGGCCCCGGACTGGATGCACTGGTCTGGATCGGCTTCTACCCCACGCCCTCGCCCACCGGACTGCCCGTGACCGGCGTCCTGCGCCTCGGCGAGGGCTCGTTCCGGCTGCCCCTGCTGGCCTCGGCCCCCTGGCTGCTGGCCACGGCCGTGCCGGCCACCGCAGAGCCCCGGGACCACCTGGCCAGCCCGCGTCCCGCCGTCGGGATCCACCCCCGGCCGCTCAGCGGCACCACCACCGTCCGGCTCACGCTGGCTCCCGCCGCCCCGTGGCAGTTCCCGGTGCTCTCCGCCCTGCCGGCGCTCGTGCCAGCACACCACCACTTCCTCAGGAGGACGTCATGACCGACCACGTGCCCACCGCGAACACCGACTCGATCGGCATCAGCCACGGTTCACCCGTCTGGGTGGACCTCACCGTCCCCGACCTGGCCGAGGTCAAGCCCTTCTACGAGATCATCTTCGGGTGGCGCTTCGAGGACTACGGCGAGGAGTTCGGCCACTATCACATGATCACCAGCGGTGGCGCCCACGTGGGCGGGGCGATGTCCCAGTCCGGGGACGGGTCCGGACAACCGGCCGCCTGGTCCGTCTACCTCAAGAGCACCGACATCACCCGGTCCCTGGCAGACACCGCGGCGGCCGGCGGGAACGTGCTCGTCCCGGCCATGCCGGTGGGGGACCTCGGCCAGATGGGCGTGGTCACCACCCCCGGCGGCGAGGCCCTGGGCATCTGGCAGAACGGGACGTTCGGTGGCTTCACGATGACCAGGTCCGTGGGCTCGCCCGTGTGGTTCGAGGTGATGAGTTTCGACTTCGACGCGGATGCCGAATACTACCGCTCCGTCTGGGGCTGGGAGCCGACGCTGCTGGACATGGCCTCCGGTGCCGACGACCCGGGCACCCGCTACGCGAACAACCACCCCGGGGAGGCGGCCACGGCCGGACTGTGCGAGGCCGATCCGTCCTGGTTCCCCGAGGGGACGCCGTCCTACTGGCGGGCCTACTTCATCGTGGAGAACGCGGACGAGGCGGCCCGGACGATCACCAGCCTCGGCGGCTCGGTCCTCGACGGTCCCATGGAGACCCCGTTCGGCCGGCTCGCCACGGTGGCCGACCCCGCCGGGGCGACCTTCCAGATCGCCCAGATGACCGAGGAGGACCAGGCCCGCGGGTAGGGCCTCCGTCCGTCGCGGCTCAGAAGGGCCGGCGGCGCACGATCTCCGGGAACACGACGGACAACAGGGGCGCCACCCCGCAGCCGTCAGGGGCGGCGGGTGCCTTCGGGTCCATCCAGGCCAGCTGCTCGATCTCCGCGTTGGGCTCCGGCACCTCATTGCGGGCCAGCGGCCGCAACAGCGCGAAGACCTCGGAGTGCAGCAGGCGCCCGTCCTCGTTGGCTGCCGGGGTGTCGAATCCGCCGAGGTACTCGAGGTCTTCGGCCGGCACGGTCAGGCCGGTCTCCTCGGCCAGCTCCCGGACGGCGGTCTGGAGCGGGGTCTCCTCGTCACGGTGCTTCCCGCCGGGGAACATGAACATCGTGGTCCCGGTCTTGCGGACGGTCAGGACCTGCCCGTCCGGCCGGTACAGGACCACGGCGGACACCAGGATCCGGTTCTCGGCCTCGACACCGCCCAGGGGATTGCTCACGGGACCATCTTCCCCCGTTCGCCGGGGAAACGGCGTAGATGACGGACCCTGGCGTGTTGGCGGGCCGGGCCGACGCGGACGGCCCGGGCAGGGCATGGCGACCGGGCACGGGCCGGTCCTAGGGTGGGAGCGTGACCGACATCTGGCCCCTGATCCACGCCGAGCGCTCCGCCCTGGCCGCTGACCTCGCCACCCTGAGCATCGAACAGTGGAAGCAGACCACGCTGGCCACGGAGTGGACGGTGGAGGAGGTCGTCGCGCACCTGACCGCGGCGGCCACCACCGGCCGGTGGGCGTGGCTGAGAAGCATCATCGGGGCCGGGCTGAACCCGGCCGTGCACAACAACCGCCGCCTGGCCGAGCATCTCGGCGCCACCCCGGCCGAGACGCTGGAGGCCTTCCGCCAGGTCATCGATTCCACCACGGTCCCGACGAACAACCTGGCCGCCTGGCTGGGAGAGGTCGTCGTCCACGGTGAGGACATCCGGGAGCCGCTGGGCCTGGGCCGGGCCTATCCGCGGGAGGTGCTCATGGTGCTGCTCGAGTTCTTCGCGTCCTCGAACTTCACGGTGCCGTCCAAGGCGCGCGCCCGGGGCCTGACCCTGGTGGCCACGGACCTGGGACGCTGGGTCGGGGTCGGCCCCGAGGTCGAGGGCACCGCCAAGGACCTGATCATGGCCATGGCCGGACGACCGGTGCCGTCCGAACGGTTCTCGGGGCCGGGCGCCTTCGACTTCGATGCCCGGGGCCAGCGTCCCTCGCAGAAACGCTGAACGCCCGCCTCATGCCTGCGTGCCGCCGCAGGACCCGAGGCGATCCGGGTGGCTCAGGCGTCGGAGACGGTGAACCGGCACCGAGGATGAAGACCAGCCGCGGGCAGTCCTGCGCCGAGGACGGCGCGGCCTCCACGAGCCGTTGCAGCCAACGCGGTGCGGCCGCCGCTCATTCCTCAGCCGAGGGCCAGCTTCGCCGCGATGGCCACCATCACCACGCCGACCACGAGGTCCACGATCCGCCAGGTGCGGGGGGTGTCCAGCACGGGGGCCAGGGCCCGCGCGCCCAGCCCCAGGGTGAGGAACCAGAGGGCTGAACCGGTCACGGCGCCGGCGGCGAAGACCCACTTGTCCGCCCCGTAGGAGTTGGCCAGCGTGCCCAGCATGACCACCGTGTCCAGGATGGCGTGCGGGTTGAGCATCGAGACGGACAGGGCCGTGAGGACCACGATGTGCACCGGCGTCACGGCCCGCTCCCGGGCGCGGAGCCGGACATCGAGCGCCGACGTCGTGACCACCGCGAGGCCACCGTCACCGTCGCCGCCGGCGCCCTCGTCCCGCGGTCCGCCCGCCGGGCCCTCCTCGTCCCGCGGTTCCTCATCGGCGTCCGCCGGGCCGGCGGCGGGCAGGGACGGTTCTGCACGCCGGCGGGCAAAGGCCGAGCGGAACGAGCTGGACGCGAACCAGAGCAGGTAGGCCACCCCGGCCCAGGTCAGCACCTGCAGCACCCAGGGCGCACGCTCGGCGACCACGCCGACCCCGGCGGTGCCGGCGAAGACCAGCACGAGGTCCCCGGCCAGGCAGACCGCCAGGGTGAGCATCAGGCGGTCGCGGCGGATCGCCTGGCGCATGATGAACAGGCTCTGGGCACCGATGGCCACGATGAGGGCGAGGCAGGTCAGCAGGCCGGTCAGGAAGATCGTCACCCGGCCACGCTAGGGTGGCCGAGATCTTCCGTGCCACCTGTAAATCCTTCAGGGTATTAAGCTTTCCTTCATGAACACCGAGCACCTGCGGGCCCTGGCCGCCGCCGTGGACGAGGGCACGTTCGACGCGGCCGCGGCGTCCCTGCGGATCTCCGGCTCGGCCTTCTCCCAGCGGATCCGCTCCCTGGAGAGGGACGTCGGACAGGTGCTGCTGACGCGCACCGTCCCGGTCGGCACCACGGCGGCCGGTGACCGGATGCTGCGCCTGGCCCGCCAGGTCGCGGTCCTGGAGGAGGAGGCCCGGCGCTCGCTCGGGCAGGGCACGGGAGGCCGGGCCGTGCTGTCCGTGGCGGTCAACGCGGATTCCCTGGCCACGTGGTTCGTGGAGGTCCTGCAACAGGCGGCGACCTGGGACGACTCCGTGCTGCAGCTGCACCTGGAGGACCAGGAGCACACGCACGAACTGCTGCGCCAGGGCACCGTGATCGCCGCGGTCACCGAGAGCCCGGCGCCGGTCTCCGGTTGCGTGTCCATGGAACTGGGCACGATGGTCTACCACCCGGTGGCGGCGTCGTCCCTGCTGGACCGGTACCGCCACCCGGACGGCTCGGTGGACTTCACGGCCGTGCCGGTGCAGGACTTCGGCAGCCGGGACAACCTGCAGCGCTCCCGTCTGGCGGCCTGGCGCGAGGACCGCCCCGGGGCCGACGCCCTGCCACCCCGGCACCAGGTCCCCACGGTCCACGGGTTCAACGCGGCGGTGGCCGCCGGCCTGGGGTGGGGCATGATCCCGGCCGGCCAGTTGCCCGAGGGCGTGCTGGAGGGCAGCCACCCGGACCTGGTGGTCATCCCCGAACTCGAGCAGGCCCGGGTGCCGTTGCACTGGCAGCGATGGTCCGCCGGGACCCCGGCGCTGGACCGGCTCACGGCCGCCGTGCAGCTGGCCGCGCGCAACATGACCTGAGCCCCGCGGCCGGTGGTGTGGACTGGTGGTCCCGGCGACCGCCCCACCCGAAGGACCCGCATGACCTCGACAGCCCGCCCCTCCCCCGCACACGTGCTCCTGCTGGGCTTCGGTGCCATCGGCCGGCAGGTGGCCCTGCAGCTGGCCCCGGAACGCGAGGCCGGCACCGTCCGGGTGCGGGCGGCCGAGCGGGACGTGGCCGCCAGCCGGCACCGCGCCCTCCCCGGGGTCGAGCTCGTCACCACCGGAACGGACCTGGACTGCCTGAACTGGTCCGACGCCCTGGCCGGGGCGGACCTGGTGGTGGAGTGCGCCGGGGTCGCTCCGGCCGGCCAGTACGGACCGGCCGTCATCGCCGCGGGGACCGACCTGGTCCTGACGAGCGTGGGCGCCCTCGCCGATCCGGACATCGCGCGGCAGTTGCTGGCCGGCCCCGGCCGGCTCTGGGTGACGTCCGGGGCGATCGGCGGTTTCGACGTCCTGGGGGCCGCCGCGGACGCCGGCGGACTCGACCAGGTGCGCATCCGCACCACCAAGCTCCCCGCCTCCCTGCTGCGGCCCTGGATGTCCGCGACCGAACAGGACGAGCTGTCGGCCCTGCGAACCGGTGACGAACCGGTGACCGTGTTCTCCGGTGGACCGGCGGAGGCCATCGAGCGATTCCCGGCCAACGTCAACGTCGCGGTCGGCCTGGCCTGGGCCACGCGGGGCCGGCCGGCCGCCGTCGGGACCGAGACGGGTGGGACCGCGCGGGGCGCGGACGAGGTCGCCCTGCTGCGGCGCTCCCTGGACCGGGTCCGGGTGGAGCTGGTCGCCGATCCCTCCGTCGAGCGCAGCCGGCACGAGATCCTCGCCGAGGGACCGGCCGGCCGCTTCGAGCTCTCCTTCGAGTCCGCGCCCAGCCCGGAGAACCCCAAGACCTCCGGACTGACCGCGCTCTCCGTCGCCCGGACGATCCGCGAGGCCCTTGAGCGCCGCCCCCGGTGACCTGTGCCCCGTGGTGAGGACCGGGTCTTGAGGGATGGACTGCGCGGTGTTCCGTCGGCGGATCAGGAACCGGCGAGCATGTCCAGCACGAGGGGCTTGACCTTCGAGCCGTAGAGCTCGATCGAACCCATCATGGACTCGTGCGGCAGGGAACCGTTGCCGTACTTCATGCCGAAGCGGCTCGCCCCGAGCGCCGTCACGCTGCGCGCGATCTTCCGCGCCACGGTCTCCGGGGAGCCCAGGTGCAGGGCGCCGTGCTCGATCTCCTGGCGGAACTGGATGGGACTGGGGGCCGGCCAGCCGCGTTCGGCGCCGAGCTTGCGGATGGCGGCCTCCCAGTGCGGGTAGTACATCTCGGCGGCCTGTTCGTCCGTCTCGGCCACGAAGCCGTGGGAGTGGACGGCCACGCGGCGGGCCTCGTGGCCGAGTTCGTCGATCGAGCGACGGTAGAGCTGGGCGAACGGGGCGAACCGCTCGGGCGCACCACCGATGATCGCCAGCTCCAGGCCCATCCCGTGCTTCGCGGCGCGCACCACCGAGGCCGGGGTGCCGCCCACCGCCACCCAGGCCGGCAACCCGTACTCGTGCGCCGTGGTCGGGAACACGGACTGGCGCTTCAGCGCGGCCCGGGTGGTGCCCTGCCAGGTGACCGGGCCCTCCGCGCGCAGCTGCGCGAACAGGTCCAGCTTCTCCTCGAAGAGCCGCTCGTAGTCCTGCAGGTCGAAGCCGAACAGCGGGAAGGACTCGATGAAGGAGCCCCGACCCAGGGAGACCTCGGCGCGGCCGTCCGAGACGGCGTCGAGGGTCGCGAAGCGCTGGTAGACGCGCACCGGGTCGTCCGAGGAGAGCACGGTGACGGCGGAGATCAGCTTCAGGTGCTCGGTCTTCGAGGCGATCGCGGACAGCACCATCTCGGGTGAGGAGACGGAGTAGTCCGGGCGATGGTGCTCACCGATGCCCAGCACGTCCACGCCGGATTGGTCCGCCAGGACCCCCTCGGCCACGAGGTTGCGCAGCACCTCGGGATGGTCCAGCGCCCGGCCGCCCGGGGAGTGGGTCACGTCCCCGAAGGTGTGCAGGCCGAACTCCACCGTGCCCTCCGGCAGGGAGTCGGCACGCTCGGTGCCCGGGTTCGGGTGCGGGGCCGCGTGGGCGGCGGGGCCCCGGGCGGGTGCGGGGCCGTCGTCGGGACCGACGGCGGCACGCGACTGGGCGGGTTGCCTCGGCTGGGTCTCAGGGCGGGAATCATCGGTCACATCAGGCACAACGTGCACGGTGACGGAATCATTCCTTCAGTTTTGAACCAAC
>JAPFFX010000145.1 GCA_026645375.1 Citricoccus sp. WCRC_4
ACCGGCGACAGGGCCGGGGCCCGGTCGGGAGGGGTCATGGTCCTGCACAAGCGACAGGTTACGTCACTGACCTGCCGTTATCATTCGGTGACCTCCCGGCTATACTGGACTCCGGCCATTGGGCCCGAACCGACCCCCATCGACAGGTGACCGAGTGCGAGTTGTATCCGGAGTAGTGGCCCTCCTGCTGGGCATCGCAGCCCTGCTGGGCGCCAGCGGACTGCAGACGATCTGGGCCCCTCCGGAGACCATGACGGCCTCCGTGGGCCAGGATCCCGCCGAGGCGCCGCTGACGGTGATCACCTCCGGCATCGACGCGGTGGACGAGGACCCGGTGGAGTTCACGCTGACCGGTGAGGGATCCTTCAACGTCATGCTCGGGCGGGAACGCGATGTCCAGGCCTGGGTGGGGGACGCGGCCCACAACACCGTCACCGGGATCACCACGGACGTCCCTCGCGACGAGGCCCCGCGCATCGAGGTCGAGCACTCCGAGGGCCAGGCCACGGTACCGAACCCCAAGGGCTCCGACCTCTGGCTCGACGTGCAGGAGGGCCAGGACCGCCTGGAGCAGCGGTGGAGCGTCCCCTCGGACGGGGACTGGGCACTGCTCGTCGCCCGGGACGGCACCGAGCCTGCACCCACCGAGATGACGGTCACCTGGACCAACCGCGTCGGCGACAGCCCCTGGATCGTGCCGCTCTACGTCATCGGTGGGCTGCTCGTCCTGGTCGGGCTCGCACTGCTCGCCTGGGCCCTCGTCCGGCGCGTGCGCGGTCCCCACGGTGGTTCCGGGAGCCCGGCCACGCCGGCGGGCGGTCCGACGCCGCCGCGCACCACCCCGGGCGCGACCGGTGCCGGGTCCACCGCAGGCACCGCGTCCAGGACGTCCGCGGACGCCGTCCCGGCACGCCCGGCACCCGCAGCGCCGTCGCGCCGGACCGCCCGCGGGATCGGCGCGGGCCTGGCGGTGCTGGCCCTCGGCCTGTCCGGGGTCGCCCCGGCCGGCGCCGCCACACCGGCCACCGCCGAGGCCTCACCGTCCGCACCCGCCGACTCGCCCGACGACCAGGCCTACCCCGTCCTGACGGACATCCAGCTTGAACGGATCCTGGGCAAGGTCTCCCAGACGGTCAAGGCGGGGGACTCCGCGCAGGACGCGAAGAAGCTCAGGCCGCGCGTCGCCGAGCACGCGCTCGAGATGCGCTCCCTGAACTACCGCAACCGCAAGATCGACGACTCGGTGCCGGCGCCGGAGCCGGTCGCGGCATCCTCCGTGCTCTCGGCGGTGGCGGTCTCCGAGCCCTCCTTCCCGCGGACGGCCATGGCCATCACGGAGGGCGAGGGCAACAGCACGCCCCAGATCCTGATGCTGCGCCAGGACTCGGCGCGCAGCCAGTACCGCCTGGTGGCCAACGCCCCGATGACCCCCGGGGCCCAGCTGCCGGCCGGCAGTCTGGACCAGGCCGGCGTCGAGGTCCTGGAATCGGCCGACGCCGAGGGACTGGTGATGGCCCCCGGCCATGCCGTCACGGGCACGGCGCGTTACCTCAGCGACTCCGGCGACGACTTCTCGCAGCAGTTCGAGCCCAACCCCTACGTGGACGCGGTCCACGAGTACCAGGAGGGGCTGGTCGCGAACGCCGGTGACGCCCGCTTCACGTTCCGGCGCCAGTCCGTGCCCGATTCCGTGGTGGGGCTGCGGCTGGCGGACGGTTCGGCGATCGTGTTCGGCGATCTCTACGCACGGACCATCGCCCGCCCCAAGGAGGCCGGCGGCACCGTGATCGTGGACGAACTCGCCGCCGAACTGCGCGGTGGCGGCCGCGCGACCCGCAACGGCGTGCAGATGACGTACCGTGAGGTCTTGGCCCTGCACGTCCCGGCTGCCGGTGCGAGCGGGGACGATGCCAGGATCTCCCTCGTGGGCATGGCCGACGAACTGCGCACGGTGAATTTCCTGTACTGACGATCCGCCGGTCCGGCCCGAGCAGCCGGGTCCGGCGGCCGACCGAGACGACCGAGGAGAACACGGGAGCATGTCACAGCAGCCTGGAGCGATGCCGTCCCACCTGCGCGGAGCGGTGGACCTGTCCGGACTCAAGCAACGTCCGGCGCCTGCCGCCGGTGCGGCCCCGTCCGAGCCGGCCGCCGGCGTCCCGGCCGACGGCAGCTGGGTCCTGGACGGGGCCCGTCAGGGGGACCTCCAGCAGCTGGTCCAGCTCTCGGGCCGGGTCCCGGTCCTGATCCACCTGGCGATACCGTCAGATCCGGTCAGCGGCCAGCTCGACGCCCTGGTCGCCCCCGAGGTCGACCGCCGCGGCGGGCGGCTCGTGCTGGCGCGGGTCGATGCCGAGGCCGAGCCGCAGGCCCTCCAGGTCTTCGGACTGCCCGCCGGGCCCGCCGTCGTCGCGGTGCTGGCCGGGCAGCCGGTCCCGGTGCTGAACCAGGCGGTGCCCGCCGAACAGCTCAGCCAACTCATCGACGAGCTCCTCGCCGCCGCCGCCCAGAACGGCGTGAGCGGAACGGTCCCCCCGCTGGGGCCGCCGCGGGACCATACGGGCGCCCCGGCCGAGGCACCGGCCGAGCCATCCCTGCCGCCGCTGCACCAGGAGGCGATCGACGCCATCGACCGCGGTGACTACGACGCCGCCCTGGACGCCTATCGGCGGGCCCTGACGGAGAACCCCGGCGACGAGGACGCGAAGGCCGGCCTCGCCCACGCGGGATTATTCGCCCGGACGGCTGCCATGGACGCGGCAACCGTACGCGAGCGGGCGGCCACCGCTCCGGACGACGTGCAGGCCCAGATCGACGTGGCCGACCTCGACCTCCTCGGTGGGCACGTCGAAGACGCCTTCAACCGGCTGGTGCGCTTCATCGCCGCCCACCCGGGCACCGAGCGCGACCCCGCCCGGGAGCACCTGGTGGACCTGTACACGGTGGTGGGGGACCAGGATCCCCGTACCCAGGCATCGCGGAAGGCCCTGGCCCGCGCCCTGTTCTGAGCCCGGACGGCCATGACCCACGTGTCATGACTCAAGTCATGGCCGTCCGGTCCGTGGCGCACCCAGGCGCTGACCCGGGCACTTGCTACGGTCGGTCCCATGAGCCTTCCCGACAGCCCCGGTGCCCCGGTGGGCACCGACCACCCCGCCCCGCTGCCCACCGGCCGCCCCGACGCCGGGGTGCAGGAGCTGCCAGACCCGCACACCGCCATCGCGATCCGCGGGCTGGCCAAGCGCTTCGGGGAGAAGATCGCCGTCAACGGCATCTCCCTGGACGTGCCCGCGGGGTCGTTCTACGGACTGGTGGGTCCCAACGGGGCCGGCAAGACCACGGCCATGTCCATGGCCACGGGCCTGCTCCGCCCGGACCACGGACGGGTCTGGATCCATGGCACGGACGTCTGGGAGGAACCGCTGGCCGCCAAGCGGCGGATGGGCGTCCTGGCGGACGGCGTGCGATTGTTCGACCGGCTGACCGGTGAGCAGCTGGTGACCTACTCGGGCCTGCTGCGCGGACTCGACCGCCAGACCGTGGCCGAGCGCACCGCCGACCTGCTGCGCGTCATGGACCTCTCCCAGGACGCCGGCAAGCTCGTGGTCGACTACTCGGCGGGCATGACCAAGAAGGTCGCGCTGGCCTCCGCCATGATCCACGCGCCCAAGGTGCTGGTCCTGGACGAGCCGTTCGAGGCGGTCGATCCCGTCTCGGCGGCCAACATCCGGGACATCCTGGCCCAATTCGTCGCCTCCGGCGGCACGGTCGTGGTCTCCAGCCACGTCATGGACCTCGTCCAGCGCATGTGCGACCACGTGGCCGTCATCGCCGAGGGCAACCTGCTCGCCGCCGGCACGGTCGACGAGGTCCGAGCGGGCAGGTCCCTGGAGGACCGGTTCGTGGACCTCGTGGGCGGCCGCACGAACGGGGAGGGGCTGTCATGGTTGCACACCTGATGCGCATGAAACTGGCGATCACCGTCAACGGGTGGAAGCGCAGCACGCTCCACTTGGTGATGTCGATCTTCCTCATCGCCTACCTGGTCCTCGTGCTGGCGATGTGGGGCGTCGGCGCCGCCTTCCTGCCGGACCTCGAGGTGCAGTGGCGGGGGACCGTCCTGACGCTGGCCGGCGCCGCCGCCGTGCTCGGCTGGATCGTGATCCCCGTGTTCTTCACCGGGGTGGACATGACGCTGGACCCGGCCAACTTCGCCACCTTCGGCATCCCGTCCCGCACGCTCGTGCCCGGCCTGGCGCTGGCCGGACTGGTCACGGTGCCGGGGGCGGCGACCCTCATCGCCTACCTGCTCTCGTCCCTGGCCTGGCGCGACTCGTGGCCGGCCCTGATCACGGCGATCCCGACGGCGATCCTGGGGGCCCTGTTCTGCATCTGCGTCTCCTACGCGGTCACCGGGCTGCTGGCGGCGTTCACCGGGCGGCGGCGCATCCGTGAGATCGTGTCCATCATCGCCCTGGTCCCGCTCATGCTCAGCGGCGTGATCCTGTCCGGCATCGTCGATTCCGTGGAGGCCGCCGCAGACCGGTTGCCGGAGATCGCCGCGATCATCGCCTGGACGCCCCTGGGCTCGTTCACGGCCGCGCCCTGGGCGGCCGCCGAGGGCCGGTACGGCGAGGCGGTGGGCCAGGGGCTGCTCTGTCTCGCCTGGGTGGCCGGCGCCGTCTGGCTCTGGCAGCTCGCCGTCAACCGCAGCTACACCCAGGCGCGCGGATCCGGATCCGCCGCCCGCGCCTCCAAGGCAGGGCTCGGTCTGCTGGGCCGGCTGCCCGGCACGCCGGCCGGGGCGATCGCCGCCCGGTCGATCATCTACTGGCTCAAGGACCCGCGCTACTCGGCCTCGCTCATGGCCGTGCCCCTGATGCTGGTGTTGTTCTGGTTCCTGGGTTCACAGTCCGGTGACTACTCCCTGATGCTGTTCATGGGCCCGGTCACCGGGTTCATGCTCGGCTACGCGATCTCCGCGGACATCGCCTATGACAGCTCCGCGTTCGCCCTGCACGTGACCGCCGGGGTCTCCGGCCGGGACGACCGCGTCGGCCGGGTCGGGGCGCTGTTGCTGTGGGCCCTGCCCCTGACACTCGTCCTGACGCTGGCCACCACCTGGATGGCGGGGACCTGGGACCTGTTGCCGGGGCTGATCGGCCTGGCGGCGGGTGCACTGCTCACCGGCGCGGGCGTGTCCGCGGTGTCCTCGGCCCGCTTCATCTACCCGGTGCCGAAGCCGGGGGACAGCCCCTTCGCGACCCCGGAGGGCTCCGCCATGCGGATGCTGCTGGTCTCACTGGGCTCGATGGTGGTCCTCGGGCTGCTGGTGCTGCCCGAGCTCATCCTGTTCGTCGTCGCCCTGCTGACCGGCAACATCCTCTTCCAGTGGCTCACCCTGGTCGTCGGACTCGGGCTGGGGCTGTCCGTGCTGTGGCTCGGCATCCGCTGGGGCAGCCGCTGGTTCGACCGTGCCCAGGCGGAGACCTACCAGTCCGTGCTGAAGTTCGCGTGAACCCGGACCGGGAGGGCCGGTGGCGGCGGGACGGAACCGGGCTCGGCCGGACCGGCGTGCCGGTGACCGCGGACCGGTAGACTGGGGCGCATGAGTCTGCCTGCCGAGCCCGATCTGAACGACCCCGGAGCACCGCAGGGTCCCGGCAGCGCCGGGGCCGCCGTGCTGGACCGCCAGGAGCAACTGCAGGACGCCGAACCGGGCGACCACGAGCGCTTCTCCCACTATGTCCGCAAGGAGAAGATCATGGAGTCCGCCGTCACCGGCGCCCCCGTGGTCGCCCTGTGTGGCAAGGTCTGGACGCCGGGGCGGGACCCGGAGCGCTTTCCGGTCTGCCCGGAGTGCAAGGAGATCTACGACGGCCTCAAGGGGCCGAAGGACGGCGGCTCCGGCAGCGAGGGTTCCGGCGGCGGCCGCCGTGGCTGGTTCGGCGGCCGAGGCCGCGACTGACCCACGGCCCGGCGTTCGTGCCGGGCCTGCCCGGCCGCGCGGGTGAGCCGGCGCTCCTCGGTGACGCGCCGCCGTCGGGCCCGATGACCTGACGCGCGCCCACCCCCGTTCCGGGTCGCCCCGGCACGCCCTCCGCATGGCCCTGCCGTGCCCACCGCGCTGCTTGTCCACCGCATCCCTGCACCGTCCCCCCGCCTGAGGAGGCCAGCAAAGCTCCGTGTCCGATGCACTGTTCCAAATCGGTGAAGACCTGCCCCCCGCCCTGCCGGAGCGGGCGGCCTGGGGTACCGCCCCGAAGCTGCGCCAGTGGCAGCAGGAGGCCCTCGAGCTGTACTTCTCGAAGCAACCCCAGGACTTCCTGGCCGTGGCCACCCCGGGCGCCGGTAAGACGACCTTCGCGCTGCGCGTGGCAAAGATGCTCATGGAGGCCGGGACGGTCAGCCGGATCACCGTCGTGGCCCCCACGGAGCACCTGAAGCGGCAGTGGGCGGACTCCGCCGCCCGGATCGGTCTGGCGATCGACCCGAACTTCAAGAACGCGGACGGTCGCCACGGCGACGAGTACATCGGGGTGGCGCTGACGTACGCCCAGGTGGCGTCGAAACCGATCCTGCACCGCAACCGGACGGAGAACGCCCGCACCCTGGTGATCCTGGACGAGATCCACCACGGCGGTGACGCCCTGAGCTGGGGAGACGCGATCCGTGAGGCGTTCGAGCCGGCCACCCGCCGGCTGTCCCTGACCGGCACCCCGTTCCGCTCGGACACCGCCGCCATCCCCTTCGTGGACTACGTGGAGTTCGAGGACGGCATCCGCCGGTCGAAGGCGGACTACACCTACGGCTACGGCCCGGCGTTGCGGGACCACGTGGTGCGGCCGGTGATCTTCATGGCCTACTCCGGGCAGATGCGCTGGCAGACCTCCACCGGTGACGTCATGGAGGCCCAGCTCGGTGAGGCGGCCACGAAGGACATCACCGCCCAGGCGTGGCGGACCGCGCTGAACCCTGAGGGGGAGTGGATCCCCTCGGTGCTGCGCGCCGCGGACCGCCGGCTGACCGAGGTGCGGCGCAACGTCCCCGACGCCGGCGCCCTGGTGATCGCCACGGACCACGAGGACGCGCGCGCCTACGCCGCCCAGCTGCAGGCCATCACGGGTGAGGAGGTCACCGTCGTCCTGTCCGACGACAAGGGTGCCTCCGACCGCATCGAGGACTTCTCGGCCGGCACGCAGCGCTGGATGGTCGCGGTGCGCATGGTCTCCGAGGGCGTGGACGTCCCCCGGCTCTGCGTCGGGGTGTACGCCACCTCGACCTCCACCCCGCTGTTCTTCGCCCAGGCGGTCGGCCGCTTCGTGCGGTCCCGGCGCCGGGGGGAGACCGCCAGCGTGTTCCTGCCCTCGGTGCCCCAGCTGATGCTGCTGGCCAACGAGATGGAGGCCGAGCGTGACCACGCCTTGGACCGACCCGATCCTGCTGCCGGCGTCCTGGAGACGGAGGACCTGTCCCAGTCCCCGGAGGAGGACCTGCTCGCGGCGGCGAACCGCCAGGATCGCGCCTCGGACTCCCTGACACGCTCCGAGTTCAAGGCGCTGGAGTCCCAGGCGGCGTTCGACCGAGTGCTCTTCGACGGCGCCGAGTTCGGTACCGGCGGGGCGGTCGGGTCCGATGACGAGCTGGACTTCCTGGGGATCCCGGGACTGCTGGAGCCGGATCAGGTGGGACAGTTGCTGCGCCAGCGCCAGGCCGAACAGCTCAGGCGCCGTCCACGGGCCGGCCATGCCGCCACGGGGGCGGCCGGCCATGACGGCCAGGCGACCGTCGTGGACCACCGCCGCCTCAAGGAGATGCGCAGCCAGCTCTCGAAGAACGTCTCGGCCTGGTCGGCCCGGTCCGGCACCCCGCACGGGATCATCCACAACCGGTTGCGGGAGATCAGCGGTGGACCGGCGGTCGCCCAGGCCACGGCCGAGCAGCTCGAGACCCGGTTGCGGACGCTGGCGGGCTGGTTCGTCGGACGGAAGTGAGCGCACCGGCCCTCTCCACGCCCGGTGGGGATGAGCGGGGGCCTTGATCATCCCGGTGCGGTCATGGTCTAATGCTGCACACCAGAAGGGGAGTATCCCTCAGCCGACCCGTCGTCACTACGGCCCACCGGGCCCGGCGGGCGGGCCCGAACGGGCCGGGAGAGACCTTCGATCACCTCGATCGGAAGGTCTCCCGTCATGGACGTCCCCCTGTGGATCTGGTTCGCGGTCCTCGGATTCATCATCCTCATGCTCGCCGTGGACCTCGTCGCCCACCGCCGTGCCCACGTCATCGGGGTGCGGGAGGCCGCCGCCTGGTCCGCGGCCTGGGTGGCGTGCGGCGTCGGCTTCGGCGTGCTCGTCTGGACCGGATGGGGCGCGGAGTACGGCCAGCAGTACTTCGCCGGGTACCTGATCGAGAAGTCCCTGGCCGTGGACAACGTGTTCGTGTGGGCCATCATCTTCGCCCACTTCGCCGTCCCACCCCAGTTCCAGCACCGGGTGCTGTTCCTCGGGGTGGTCGGCGCCCTGGTGTTCCGCGGGATCTTCATCGCCGCCGGCGCGGTGCTCATCCAGCACTTCACCTGGGTGCTGTATGTGTTCGCCGCGTTCCTGCTGTACACCGGCTACCGGATGATCCGACAGCGTGACGAGCACCTGAACCCGGACCAGTCCACGGTGCTGGCCGCGTTCCGCCGGCTGGTGCCGATGACCGACACCTTCCACGGCCAGCGGTTGCTGGTGCGCAGGCAGGGGGTGGTGGTGGCCACCCCGCTGCTGGCGGTGCTGGTGCTGATCGAGACCACGGACGTGGTCTTCGCGGTGGACTCGATCCCGGCGATCTTCGCGGTGACCGACGAGGTGTTCCTGGTGTTCACCGCCAACGCCTTCGCCATCCTGGGGCTGCGGGCGATGTACTTCCTGCTGGCCGACCTGATCCACCGCTTCGTCTACCTCAAGGTCGGCCTGGCCCTGGTGCTGATCTGGGTCGGGATCAAGATGCTGCTGAAGATCGACGTGTTTTACATCCCCACCCCGGTCTCGCTGGCCGTTGTCGTCCTCATCCTGGCCGTGTCCGTCATCGCCAGCCTGCGCGCCACCCGCGGGCAGGGGCGCCAGGGCCTGCCCGCCCCGGCCGACCCGCCGTTCCGGAGCGCCACCCCCGAGGAGGACGACGCCCTCGAGCCGCTCTGGCCACGGCGGCGGACCGCCCGGACACGCCGCACCGATGTTTCGGGAAGCCGCCGCTGATGCCTGGTACCAGCCAGGC